>JALSGQ010000112.1 GCA_026982665.1 Hyphomicrobiales bacterium
GCCTTGACATTCCCGCCCCCCTGTGTGCTTTTCGCCGCAAACGGACGATTTCCCTTTTTCACACTCACGGGGACTTGCAGCAGACCATGCACGAATACCGAACCCACACCTGCGCCGAGCTGCGCGAGCAACACATTGGCGAAGATGTGCGCCTTTCCGGCTGGGTGCACCGCATCCGCGACCACGGCGGCGTGCTGTTCATCGACCTGCGCGACCATTACGGCATCACCCAGGTGGTGGCCGACCCTGACAGCCCCGCCTTCGCCACTGCCGAGAAGCTGCATGCGGAGTGGGTGATTCGTGTTGATGGCTACGTGCGCGCCCGTCCCGAGGGCACGGAGAACCCCAAGCTGCCCACCGGCCAGGTAGAGGTGTTCGCGAAAGGCATCGACATTCTGTCCGAGGCAAGGGAGCTGCCGCTGCCCGTGTTCGGCGAGCCGCCCTATCCGGAAGACATTCGCCTGAAGCACCGCTACCTTGATCTGCGGCGCGAGCGCATGCATCGCAACATCATGCTGCGCTCGCAAGTTACCGCGTGGCTGCGCCAGCGCATGCAGCAGGAGGGCTTCACCGAGTTCCAGACACCCATCCTCACCGCCTCCTCGCCGGAGGGCGCGCGCGACTTCGTGGTGCCCTCGCGCCTGCATCCCGGCAAGTTCTACGCCCTGCCGCAGGCCCCGCAGATCTACAAGCAGCTCATCATGGCCTCGGGCTTCGACCGCTATTTCCAGATCGCCCCGTGCTTCCGCGACGAGGACGCCCGCGCCGACCGCTCGCCGGGCGAGTTCTACCAGCTCGACATCGAGATGAGCTTCGTAACGCAGGAAGACGTGCTCTCCACCGTGGAACCGGTGCTGCGCGACCTGTTCAGGGAATTCGGCGGCGGGCGCGAGGTTACGGAGACCTTCCCGCGCATTCCCTATCACGAGGCGATGCTGAAATACGGCACCGACAAGCCCGACCTGCGCAACCCACTGGTGATGCAGGATGTCTCGGAGCATTTCCGCGGCTCCGGCTTTCGCATCTTCGCCCGCATGCTGGAGGAGGACGAGCGCAACCGCGTCTGGGCCATTCCGGCGCCGCAAGGTGGCAGCCGCGCCTTCTGCGACCGCATGAACAACTGGGCGCAGGGCGAGGGGCAGCCGGGCCTGGGCTACATCATGTTCCGCGAGGAGGACGGCAAGACCACCGGTGCCGGCCCGCTGGCCAAGAACATCGGCGAAGAGCGCACCTCCGCCATTGCCGCGCAACTGGGGCTGAAGGCGGGCGATGCCGCCTTCTTCATCGCCGGCAACCCGAAGGATTTCACGCCCTTTGCCGCCGATGCCCGGCAGAAGGTGGCGCAAGAGCTGGGCCTCATCGACGAGAACCGCTTCGCCTTCTGCTGGATCGTCGATTTCCCCATGTACGAGTGGAACGACGAGGAGAAGCGCATCGAGTTCTCGCACAATCCCTTCTCCATGCCGCAGGGGGGCATGGAGGCGCTGCAAGAGGCGTGGGAGGCGCTGGAAACTGGCGATGTCGGCCCGGCGCTGGGCATGAAGGCCTATCAGTATGACATCGTCTGCAACGGCGTGGAGCTGTCTTCCGGTGCCATCCGCAA
>JALSGQ010000113.1 GCA_026982665.1 Hyphomicrobiales bacterium
CCCCAGACGATGAAGATGTTGATGATGGGCGCACCCAGCGCGAAGACCATGCGCATGGCGTCCGAGCCGCCGGTGAAGATGGGCGTGAGGTTCCACGGCAGGCCCAGTGGTGTCATGATGAGCGCGGTGATGAGATCCACCGTGTCGTTGTTCATCCCGGCGTTGATGAAGAACAGGGCCACGCCCAGGATCCACGCCAGCACCATCAACCCGACAATCACGCGACAGAACATGCTCCCCTCCCGGCTGTCTCGTCCGATTGATATTCAGGTTCCGGGATATTTCCACAAGGTGCCGGTGAAGTCGAGAGGGCAGCGGGCAGATTTTTCATCTCCCGTGTCATTTCGTTTCCGGTGATCCGGGTATTGGCACGGTGATGCGCACCCCTCGCAGCGTGCCCGCAACACGCCTTCACGGCAACAGCTTGCCGGGGTTCATGATGCCGACGGGGTCGAAATGCGCCTTGATGGCGCGCATGGCGGCGATTTCGTCGGCGGTGTGAATGCGCTGCATCCAGTGGCGTTTCATCCTGCCGATGCCGTGCTCGGCGGAGATGGAGCCGCCCAGCGCCAGCGTTACCTCGTTGATGGCGGTGGTTACCTCCTCCCAGCGGGCGAGGAACTCCTCTTTCGTCCAGTCTTCCGGCTGCGAGATGTTGAAGTGCAGGTTGCCATCGCCAATGTGGCCGAAGGGCACGGGCCGCGCGCCGGGGATGATCTGCAGCACCGCGGCAATGCCCTGCTCGATGAGATCGGGGATCTTCGCCACCGGCACGGAAACGTCGCTCTTGATGGAGCCGCCCTCGTGCTTCTGTGCCTCCGACATGCCCTCGCGCAGCCGCCAGAAGGCCTCGCGCTGCGCTGCGTTCTGAGCCAGTGCGGCATCGCTGATCAGCCCTTCCTCGAAGGCGGCTTCAAGCACCTGCTCCATGTCCTGCATGGCAGTGCCCGGCGCGCCGCGGGCGGAAAGCTCGATGAGCACATACCACGGTGCCGGTTCGGTGAGCGGGTCGCGCGCATCCATGTGGCGGATGGCGAATTCCACCCCCAGCCGGCAGATGATCTCCAGCGCGGTGAGGCTGGAGGCAGCAGCGCGGGCGCGGATGAAGGACATCAGCGCCACCGCCTCGGCGGGGCTGGGGCAGCCGACCCAGGCAAGGGCGGTATCGGTGAAGGCCGGGTGCAGCTTCATGGTGGCGGCGGTAATGATGCCCAGAGTCCCTTCCGAGCCGATGAACAGGTCGCGCAGGTCATACCCCGTGTTGTCCTTGCGCAGGGCGGAAAGGCGGCCCAGCAGCGCGCCGGAGGGCACCGCGGCCTGCAGCGCCAGGCAGTTTTCCCGCGCCACGCCGTAGGCGATCACGTTCAGCCCGCCGGCATTGGTGGCGAGGTTGCCGCCCACCATGCAGGAGCCGGCTGCAGCCAGGTCGATGGGAAACTCGAAACC
The DNA here is from genome assembly GCA_026982665.1 of Hyphomicrobiales bacterium. Classification (GTDB taxonomy): domain Bacteria; phylum Pseudomonadota; class Alphaproteobacteria; order Rhizobiales; family Aestuariivirgaceae; genus Thermopetrobacter. The sequence goes on from JALSGQ010000113.1 coordinate 1,447, forward strand.
CGCTTCACGCGCCGCTGCCTGCGCATCGGCCAGGATGACACCAGCCTGCAATGTCATGGTGCCGCCTGCCGTGTCGATGTCGAGGATGCGGTTCAGGCGCTTGAGCGACACCACCACCTCGTTGCCGCCCTGAAACGGGATCTGCCCGCCCACCAGCCCGGTGTTGCCGCCCTGCGGCACGATGGCAATGCGCCTTTCCGCCGCCAGCTTCAGGATTTCCGCCACCTCCTGCTCCGAGCCGGGCAGCAGCACGCAGGCAGCGCGACCCACGTAACGGTCGCGCCATTCCCGCAGGAAGGGGCGCATGGCCTCTTCATCGGTGATGACATGTCCTGCCCCGACAATGGCTGCGAAGCGTTCCATGTCGGCCGCCGAGGGGCGGGCAAACGAATCTGCTTCCACCAGGGCGGACATTGTCGAACCTCCTCGGATTCCGCGCGGCATCACCGGCGGCTCATGCCACCTTGCACCTTTTCATCATGATGCATCATGAAGCATCGGGCTTTTCATCACCGCCACCAGCCGCGGAGCGTGGCGTGGCAGAAGGCTTGCCCGACGCAGCATCCTCCTCATCCTCCTCATCGTCGTCCGGATGATAGGAGGGCAGGATGCGGCTGGTGGCATCGCCCTTCGGCCGGCGTTCCTCGATGCGCTCGCCGGTTACCACGTAATAGACGCTTTCGCAGACGTTGGTTACATGGTCGCCAATGCGCTCCAGGTTGCGCGCGCCAAACAAAAGGTGCGTGCACAGGCCGATGAGCCGCGGGTCTTCCATCATGTAGGTAAGAAGCTCGCGGAACATGGAGCTGTAGGCCTCATCCACGTCTTCGTCCTCGCGCCACACCTGCAGGGCCAGCGCGGCATCCTTCTTCTCGTAGGCCTCCAGCGCGCCGCGCACCTGCGCCAGCACCAGCTTGCCCATGCGCTTCAGCCCCTTCTTCAGTGGCTTCGGCGGCTTTTCCTGCGCCAGGGTGATGACCCGGCGGGCAATGTTCTTCGACAGGTCGCCAATGCGCTCCAGCTCGTTGGCGATGCGCAGCGCCGCCACCACCGCCCGCAGGTCGTTGGCCAGCGGCTGGCGGCGGGCAATGAGCTGGATGGCCCGCTCCTCTATCTGGTGCTGCAGCTGATCTACTTCGCGATCCTTGATGATGGTCTCTTCCGCCAGCTCGGCATTGCGCTTGCGCAGGGCAATAAGGGCGGATTCCAGCTCATCCGCCGCCAGGTGCCCCATGCGGATGATGTCGCTCTCCAGCTCCTTCAGCTCGCGGTCGAAGGCCTTGACGATGTGTTCGTGCGCCATGTTTCGTGCCCTGTTCCGTGTTGTCAGCATCTGCATTCGTGCATCACGCGCCACGCCACATTCTACCATCACCAGTGCCGGCCGGCACGCGCGCCATCACGCCATTTCCATTCCGCATGCCGGCGGCACCCTGTGTGCCGTTGCCGGCTGTTGCACTTCTGCAGGCGCTTCCACCGGCAGCCTGGCACCGGGGGGGCATCTGGCTCACGACATGGCCCCTGCATGGCAGCGACAGCTCGCTGCCTGCATCAGCCATAGCGGCCGGTGATGTAATCCTGCGTCTGCTGCTCTTTCGGCGCGGTGAAGATCTGCTCCGTCGGCCCCTCCTCGATGAGCTTGCCGAGGTGGAAGAAGGCGGTGCGATCCGACACCCGCGCCGCCTGCTGCATGGAATGGGTAACGATGACGATGCAGTAGTTCTCCTTGAGCTCGTCGATCAGCTCCTCGATGCGGGCGGTGGCGATGGGGTCGAGCGCGGAGGCCGGCTCGTCCATCAATATCACCTCGGGCCGCGTGGCAATGGCCCGCGCGATGCACAGGCGCTGCTGCTGGCCGCCGGAAAGCCCGGTGCCCGGCGCATGCAGCCGGTCCTTCACCTCGTCCCACAGCGCTGCCTTGCGCAGCGATGTCTCGACAATCTCCTCCAGCTCCGTGCGATCCTTCGCCAGCCCGTGAATGCGCGGACCATAGGCGACGTTCTCGAAAATGGACTTGGGAAACGGATTGGGCTTCTGGAACACCATGCCGACGCGCGCCCGCAGCAGCACCGGGTCGATGTCGCCGTTGTAGATGTCCTCCCCATCCAGCAGGAAGGTGCCCTCCACGCGGCAGATGTCGATGAGGTCGTTCATCCGGTTCAGGCAGCGCAGATACGTGGACTTGCCGCAGCCCGAGGGGCCGATGAGCGCCATCACCGCGCGGTCGGGAATGTCCAGCGAGACATCGAAGATGGCCTGCTTCTCGCCATAGAAGACGTTGACATTGCGGGTGATGAACTTGCAATCACCCCCCGTCTCGCTGCACGCACCGCCGCCTTCCTGCCGTGCCTGCGCTGCATCCGTCGTGCGCATGTCCGTCTGCTCGCCGTTGTTCATGCCTGTTGCTCACCACTTGGTGGAATAGCGTTGCCGCAGCCAGATGGCCAGCGCGTTCATCACCACGAGAAAGCCGAGCAATACCAGAATGGCCGCCGCCGTGCGAGAAACGAAGCCGCGCTCCGGGCTGTCGGCCCAGGAGTAGATCTGCGTCGGCAGCACCGTTGCCGGCTGCGTCAGCCCCATGTTGGAGATGTCGGGGATGAAGGCGTTCATGCCCACCAGCAGCAGCGGCGCGGTTTCGCCCAGCGCCTGCGCCATGCCGATGATGGCACCGGTGAGGATGCCCGGCATGGCCACCGGCAGCACGTGGTGGAACACCATCTGGTGGTGCGATGCCCCCACGCCCAGCGCTGCCTCGCGCAAGGACGGCGGCACCGCCTTCAGCGCCGCGCGGGTGGCGATGATGATGGTCGGCAGCGTCATCAGCGACAGCACCATGCCACCCACCAGTGGCGTGGAGCGCGGCACACCGAAGAAGCCGATGAACAACGCCAGCCCCAGCAGGCCGAACACCACCGAGGGCACCGCGGCGAGGTTGTTGATGTTGATCTCGATGAAGTCGGTGAGGCGGTTCTTCGGCGCGAACTCCTCCAGGTAGATGGCGGCCAGAATGCCGGTGGGAAAGGAGATGACGAAACACACCAGCAGCGTCAGGAACGAGCCGACGATGGCCCCGGCCAGGCCAGCCGTTTCCGGCAGGCGGGAATCGGCATGGAAGAACAGGCCCCAGTTGAAGGGCATGGAAACCCGCTGCTGCTCTTTCAGGATCTCGAAGGCGCGCACCAGCTCAGGCCCGCCCAGCCGCGGGTTGGGGCGCTGCTTCTCGCCATCGCCGATGACGGCGGGAATGATGCCCTTGTTGTATTGGTCGAACGGGTCTGCCGCCAGCACCTCGAAGGAGATGGTGCGGCCCACCAGCTGCGGGTTTTCCATCACGTGATCACGCAGCGCGTAGGGCGCGCTGCGCGAGACGATCTTCAGCACCTTGCGGGCCAGCCGCCGGTTTTGCCGGTATTCCTCCGGCAATGCGCGCAGCAGGCCTTCCTTGACGATCCTGCGCCACTTGCCGCGGCGCATGTTCTCCGGGTTCACCAGCTCCGGCTTCAGGTCGAACTCCAGCGCGATGTATGTCTGGCGGAAGGCGGACGTGCCGTTGTTCACCAGCGAGGAGACGAGAATGCCGAGCAGCGCTGCTGCCAGCACGATGGCTCCCAGCCCGATGTATTTCATGCGGCGGTTGGCGGCATGACGGCGGCGCAGGCGCGCCAGCATCTCAGGGCTGTGCCAGTCCACCCGTTGCACGGCACCGGCAGCGGCATCACCACTGCTGGTGCTGCCGCCATCGCCAGAGGCGGACGCCCCGGCGGCGGATGCGGGGGCCTGTCCGGCGCTCGCCTGCCGTGCCTGCTCATGCTGCGCCGATGCTGCCGATTCATCGGCCTTCGCCTGTTTGTCTTCCTCAGTCATACTGTTCCCGATACTTGCGCACGATGTACATGGACAGCATGTTCAGCCCCAGGGTGATGATGAACAGCATCATGCCCAGCGCAAAGGCGGCCAGCGTCTTGGGGTTGTCGAACTCCGTGTCGCCGATGAGCAGGGTAACGATCTGCACCGTAACGGTGGTTACCGCCTCGAACGGATTGAAGGTCAGCGTGGCAATGATGCCGGCAGCCATCACCACGATCATGGTTTCGCCAATGGCGCGCGAGGTCGCCAGCAGCACGCCGGCCATGATGCCCGGCAGGGCAGCGGGCAGCAGCACCTGGCGAATGGTTTCCGCCCGCGTTGCTCCCAGCCCGATGGAGCCTTCGCGCATGGCCTTCGGCACCGCTGCCAGCGCGTCATCGGACAGCGACGAGATGAAGGGAATGAGCATGATGCCCATCACCAGCCCGGCGGCCAGCGCACTGTTGGGGGCGGTGGGCATGCCGATGGCATCTCCGAACTGCTTCACCGCCGGGGCCACGGTGAGAATGGCGAAGAAGCCATAGACGACGGTGGGAATGCCGGCGAGAAACTCCAGCAGCGGCTTGGCCACGGCGCGGAAGCGGCTGGAGGCATATTCCACCAGGTAGATGGCCGACAGCAGGCCGATGGGCACGGCAAACAGCAGCGCCACGGCGGAGATGAGCAGCGTGCCGGCAAACACCGGGATCATGCCGAAGGCACCGGAAGAGGCCACCTGGTCGGCACGGATGGCGATCTGCGGCTCCCACCTGAGGCCGAAGAGGAACTCCGTCAACGGCACCATGGAGAAGAAGCGCAGCGTCTCGAAGATGAGCGAGAGCACGATGCCGACGGTGGTGAGAATGGCAATGGATGCACACACCAGCATTGCCCAGGTGAAGGCGCGCTCCACCGCCCGCCGCGCGCGAAAGCCGGGAGAGAGACGCTTCCACGCAAATGCCAGCCCGGCCAGCGCCACCGCCAGCCCCAGCGCCAGCGCCGCCATGCCGGCCATTGCCTGCCAGCGCTGCAGGCGCTGCACGGCTTCGATGATGTAGGGTGCAGGCTCGCCCGGCAGGGCATTGCCGGCGGCGCGGGTGATGATTTCGTTGACGATCACGGCGCGGGCCGGCTCGTCCAGCCCTTCCACCACTTCCGGCGGCAGCGAGGCCAGCAGCAGGGCCTGCAGCACCGTGCCCTGCATGGCCACCCACAGCAACAGCAGCAGCAGTGCCGGCACGCCGGTCCATATGGCCACGTAAAGCCCGTGGTAGACAGGGCGCGAGTGCAGCCGGTCATGATGGCCGGTGGACACCAGCTCCACCCGCCGCGCCCGCCGCCAGCCCAGCCACCCGGCCAGCGCCGCCAGCGCCAGTATCAGCAATGTCGCCAACAGGATCATGACAGCCCACACACCCCGCAAGAACGCTCCTGCATCCCGTCGCAGGACATTGTTGCAGGCGTGTTACAATGAATTGCCGGCATGTGCAAAGAACCACCACGCCGCACCTGTGGACAGTGGCAGAAGCACGAGGAGGAAGCCCTGTGCAAGAGCCGCTGCGGGAACTGGCCCAAGGTCTTGCGCGTCATCAGCCCATGCCCCGGCATGCCCCCTGCCATGGAAAAATCCTGAGCCTGCTCAGGCCCATCAGGCCGCAAGAGATGGCAACAGCAGCAGGGCGCACGCGCATGCTCACTGCTGAAAGCGCGTCATGCGCTGGCCCTTCATGGCGGCTTCGCGCACCTTCTGGCGCTCCTCTTCCGGCAGCGGCACCAGCCCGCGCTCCACGAGGTAACCGTCCTCGCCCATTGCTTCCTCGGAGACGAACTCGGTGATGAAGTCGTCCATGCCCGGCACGAAGCGGCGATGCGCGTTCTTGATGTAGAAGAACAGCGGCCGCGAGATGCCGTAGGAGCCGTTGGCGATGCTTTCCAGCGACGGCAGCACGCCGTTGATCTTCACCGGCTTCAGGTTGTCCTCGTTCTCGAACAGGAAGGAATAGCCGAAGATGCCCAGCGCATCGCGGTCGGCAGCGAGTTTCTGCACGATGATGTTGTCATTCTCGCCCGACTCGATGAACGGCCCGTCCGTGCGCATGGCCGAGCAGCGCTCCTTCACGTATTTCTTGAAGGCCTTCGGGTCGGCCATTTCGGCCTTCCTTGCCTTCCAGAACGGCAGCAGACCCTTCGAGCACACTTCATGGAACACCAGCTCGACGAAGGCATCACGCGTGCCGGAGGTAGGCGGCGGCCCGTAAACGCGAATGGGCTGCACCGGCAGCTCCGGATCGATTTCGTTCCAGCTGCGGTAGGGGTTGGGCACGAGCTTGCCTTCGGAAGGCACTTCCTTGGCCAGCGCCAGATACAGCTGCACCTTCGACAGATCCATCTCCGGCGCGTTGTGGGCATGCGCCACGGTCAGGCCATCATAGCCGAACATCACCTCGGTAATGTCGGAAACGCCGTTCTTCACGCACATTTCCCATTCGGAGCGCTTCATGGCGCGGGAGGCATTGGTAATGTCCGGATATTGCGTGCCCACGCCCTTGCAGAAGATCTTCATGCCGCCACCGGTGCCGGTGGATTCCAGCACCGGCGCACGGTTGCCGGTTTTCTGCGCGAACTCCTCCGCCACCGCCTGTGCATAAGGATACACCGTGGAAGAGCCGACGATCTTGAGGTGATCGCGCGCCTGCGCTGCATCAGTCGCACCACCTGCCGCCAGCGTTACCGCGGCCCCGAAGCCCAATGCCATCAGCATCTTGCGCATGTTTTCCGGCTCTCCCTCCTTGCTGCGCCTCTCCGTCAGCTTGCCACAGGCACCCTGCCGGAGCTTGCGCATGTGTTTTCGCGTTTTTCCTGTGCGTCTGCAGGCTGTCGCCATTTTATCGCGAGTGCTTCCTTGCCTGCATTGGCTCGAACGTTCAATGCACGCAAGGTGCCCGCACTCACTCGAACAGCGCCAGCACGTTCTCCGGCGGGCGCCCAATGGCTGCGCGCCGGCCGCTGTCGTCTTCCACGATCACCACCGGCCGCTCGATGAGCCGCGGATGCGCATGCATGGCCTTGATCAGCGCCGCATCCGGCAGGCTTTCGTCATCCAGCTCCAGCTCCCTGTATTCCTTTTCCTTGCGGCGCATCAGCTCGCGCGGCGAGGAAAATCCCAGAAGGCCGATGACTTCCTCCAGCTCCTCGGCGGAAGGCGGTGTTTCCAGGTATTTCACGACCTCCGGCTCGATGCCGCGCTCCTGCAGCAACTGCAGGGTCTGACGCGACTTGGTGCAACGCGGATTGTGCCACATCACTACCTTCATGTGCCTTTCTCCTCAAGCTCTGCGGCAGGCCACCTTCGGCAAGAAGGCGCAGGCGGCGCTGCTTTCCGGTGGTGTGATGACACCGCCAACCCTGCTCAGACCTTCTCCAGCCACTCTTCCACGCCGTTGCCCACCACTTCCGATACATGCTTCAGCCCATGAGCATCAAGCCGCTGCAGCAGTCCTTGCAGGATGTCTGCCACCAGCCACGGGCCATGATAAACGAAAGCGCTGTAAAGCTGCACCAGGTCAGCCCCTGCGCGCAATTTCTGCCAGGCGCTTTCGGCATCATGCACACCGCCGCAGCCGATCAGCTTCAGCCGCCCGCGCGCCAATGCATGTGCCTGCGCCAGCATGCGGGTGGAAGGCTCGAACAATGGCTTGCCCGATAGCCCGCCCTGCTCGCGGCGTTGCGGATCCCTGAGGCCGGCGGGGCGCTCCACCGTGGTGTTGGAGATGATCAGCCCGGCCGCCCCTTCCCCTGCCGCCACCTCGACGATGTCGGCCAGCGCCGCATCGTCCATGTCCGGTGCCAGCTTGACGAAAACCGGCAATGTTTCCTTCCCCTTCTCCCGCAACTGCGCCTGCACCCCGCCCAGCAGCCGCCGCAGCGCTTCCGCTCCCTGCAGATCGCGCAGGCCCGGCGTGTTGGGGGAGGAAATGTTGATGGTGAGATAATCGGCCACATCGGCAAAACAGCGCGCGCCCTGCGCATAATCGGCAATGCGGTCGCGGCTTGCCTTGTTGGCACCGATGTTCACGCCCAGCACGCCACGTGGCGATTGTTTCACCCAGCCTTGCACCCGGCGGCGCACGGCAGCCTGTCCATCGTTATTGAAGCCCAGGCGGTTGATGATGGCCTCGTCATGGCTGAGGCGAAACAGCCGCGGGCGTGGATTGCCGGGCTGGGCCAGCGGCGTTACCGTGCCCACCTCCACGAAGCCGAAGCCCATGTTCCACAATGCCGGCACGGCGCGCGCATTCTTGTCGAACCCGGCAGCCATGCCCAGCGGGTTGGCAAACGACAGTCCGCAGCAGCGCACGTGCAGCCGCTCGTCCTGCACCTGTGGCACCTGCGGAAACAGACCGCAGGCCAGGGACCGAATCGCCAGCTCGTGCGCCCGCTCCGGATCCAGCAGGTGCATCATGCGCAGCGACAGGCGCTGCAGCGAGCAGGTGCGGGTGTTGCTCATTCCGCAGCCTCCCTGCCGCGACATGCGTTGGCACCGGCTACAGCAGGCTCTGGCCGGTTCCTGTCCTTCCTGCCGCCCGCTTTCGTGGCAGCGGCACAATCCGTTTGCGGGACATCATGCATGGCAGGCGCATCTTCATCATCGGGCAGCAGCAGCAGCCGGTCCGCCTGTGGCGGGCGATTGCCGATGGAGGGAGCAAGTTCGAAGCTGATGCGCATGCCGGGCAGCAGCGCCGGCAGGCCGGCGCGGGAGACGGCCGTGTGATGCACGAACACGTCAGCCCCGCCGTCATCGGGCACGATGAAACCGAAGCCGCGACGCACATCGTAGAACTTCACCCTGCCTTGTCGGCGCGTTGTCATGACATCTCCGCAATTCATCTGCAACCATCAACGTTGTAGCCGCTTGCGCAGCCGTTGCAAACCGTAACATAAGCATGGTTGCAGCGCGCCGCACCCGCTCATGCCGGTTGCGGCAGCATGGCTGGAGAGCCTTGCAACGGGGGAATGCATGCTCATGATCGGCAGTTTTCGGAAGCAACCACTTTTGGCCGGGGTGCCGGCAGCGGGTACCCTGGGCGCTCTCCTGCTGCTGGCGGCGGCCATGTTGCCGACCACAACCGCGCAGGCCGCACAGGTGTCGCTGCAGATGCACCGCGATGTGCGCCATTATGCCGTTTCCGGGCGCAACGAGCTGGCCATGCTGCGCAGCATGCGCCGCAATGGCCCGCGGGTGGATGGCAAGCCGGCGCTGGCCAGCACCCGCATGCAGACCCGCTATACCGCCCGGCTGCGCCAGCGGAACAATCGCTGCCGGGTGCAGCGGCTTGACATCGACACGCGCTTTACCATGACGCTGCCCCGCCTGCGCAATGCTTCTGCCGTGTCCGCCCGCACGCGCAAGCGCTGGCCTGCCTTTCTGCAGCGGCTGAAGCAGCACGAGGAGCGCCACATCAGCATCTGGCGCTCGTGCCTGCGGCAGGTGAGGCGCACGTTGCCAACCCTTTCGGCCCCCTCGTGCCAGCAGCTGAAGCGCAAGCTGCGCAGCACCTATCGCCGCATCATGGACGATTGCGGCAAGCGCCATGATGCCTTCGACCGGCGCGAACGCCATGCCGCCGCCAACCTGCCGTTCATCAGGGCGGCTTTCCGCGCTGCGCACGGCCGCATGGCTGATGCAAGGAAAGCCCGCAAGCAGAGGCAGCCGCGAAAGACGACGACCAGGCACCATAACTGGCGCTGACCCGTGCTGGCTGGCCACGGGCATGGCCGGAGGCAGCCATCGTTCGACATGCCGCAAGGCAGCCTTGCGACCTGCTCATTTATGCTTGCGCAGCGTGGTGGTCTCTGATAGAGAA
>JALSGQ010000114.1:2500-11037 GCA_026982665.1 Hyphomicrobiales bacterium
GAATGGATCCGGCGCAACAGCGCGGGCAGACCTGAGAAGGCTGTTCGGTTCGCCGGATCCGCACAGGTCAAGTCTGATCTTCCGGTCGGTGCCTGTCGTCCTCTTCTGCCGAGGGGAGGGCAAATGGCGGGCATCGATAACGGGAACGATCAAGCGTCTTAAGGGCATCTGGTGGATGCCTTGGCGACAGGAGGCGATGAAGGACGTGGTACGCTGCGATAAGCCGCGGGGAGCTGCGAACAAGCTTTGATCCGCGGATTTCCGAATGGGGAAACCCGGCCCTTTTGGGTCATCCCGCACTGAATCCATAGGTGCGGGAGGCTAACCCGGCGAACTGAAACATCTCAGTAGCCGGAGGAAAGGAAATCAACCGAGACTCCGCGAGTAGTGGCGAGCGAAAGCGGACCAGCCCAGTGCTTCTCCGAAGGTAACCGGAAGCGGTTGGAAAACCGCGCCATAGAGGGTGATAGCCCCGTACGGGTAAGAATAGGAGAAGCCTCGAGTAGGGCGGGGCACGTGAAACCCTGTCCGAACATGGGGGGACCACCCTCCAAGGCTAAGTACTCCCTGTCGACCGATAGTGCACCAGTACCGTGAGGGAAAGGTGAAAAGAACCCCTACTAGGGGAGTGAAACAGAACCTGAAACCGGATGCCTACAAGCAGTGGAAGCCCAAGGTTCGTCCTGGGTGACCACGTACCTTTTGTATAATGGGTCAGCGAGTTGGTCTGGCATGCAAGCTTAAGCCGCTAGGTGTAGGCGCAGCGAAAGCGAGTCTGAACAGGGCGATACAGTATGTCGGATCAGACCCGAAACCAGTCGATCTAGCCATGGCCAGGTTGAAGGTGGGGTAACACCCACTGGAGGACCGAACCCACGTCTGTTGAAAAAGGCGGGGATGAGCTGTGGCTAGGGGTGAAAGGCCAATCAAGGCTGGAGATAGCTGGTTCTCCGCGAAAGCTATTTAGGTAGCGCCTCGTGTGAATGCTCCGGGGGGTAGAGCACTGTTTAGGCTAGGGGCCCCCACCGGGTTACCAAACCTAGGCAAACTCCGAATACCCGGAAGCACTGCACGGGAGACACACTGCGGGTGCTAAGGTCCGTAGTGGAAAGGGAAACAGCCCTAACCGCCAGCTAAGGTCCCCAAGTCGTGGCTAAGTGGGAAAGGAAGTGAGGATCCCAAAACAACCAGGAGGTTGGCTTAGAAGCAGCCATCCTTTAAAGAAAGCGTAACAGCTCACTGGTCTAAACAAGGATCCTCGCGCCGAAAATGTAACGGGGCTCAAGCCACGCACCGAAGCTGCGGGTGTGCACATCTGTGCACGCGGTAGCGGAGCGTTCCGTAAGCCTGTGAAGGCGGACCCGCGAGGGCCGCTGGAGGTATCGGAAGTGCGAATGCTGACACGAGTAGCGATAAAGGGGGTGAGAGACCCCCTCGCCGAAAGCCCAAGGGTTCCTGTCCAATGCTAATCAGGGCAGGGTTAGCCGGCCCCTAAGGCGAGGCCGAAAGGCGTAGCCGATGGGAATCAGGTTAATATTCCTGAGCCTGGAGGTGGTGACGGATTGCGTAACCTGTCAGTCCTTACTGGATTGGTCTGGCAGGGAAGCAGTCCCAGGAAATAGCCCCTCCGCAAGACCGTACCCGAAACCGACACAGGTGGGCTAGCTGAGAAGGCTAAGGCGCTTGAGAGAACCGCGCTGAAGGAACTCGGCAAATTGCTCCCGTACGTTCGCAAGAAGGGAGACCCTTCGGTGGGCAACCATCGGAGGGTGGCACAGACCAGGGGGTGGCGACTGTTTACTAAAAACACAGGTCTCTGCGAAGTCGCAAGACGACGTATAGGGACTGACGCCTGCCCGGTGCCGGAAGGTTAAGGGGAGGGGTGCAAGCCCCGAACCGAAGCCCCGGTAAACGGCGGCCGTAACTATAACGGTCCTAAGGTAGCGAAATTCCTTGTCGGGTAAGTTCCGACCTGCACGAATGGCGTAACGACCTCCCCACTGTCTCCAGCGCGGACTCAGCGAAACTGAATTCTCCGTGAAGATGCGGAGTACCCGCGGTCAGACGGAAAGACCCCGTGAACCTTTACTACAGCTTCACACTGGCATTCGCGTCAGCATGTGTAGGATAGGTGGGAGACTGTGAAGCCGGGGCGCCAGCTCCGGTGGAGTCGCCGGTGAAATACCACCCTTGCTGTCGTGGATGTCTAACCGCGCCCCGTTAGCCGGGGCCGGGACCGTGTGTGGCGGGTAGTTTGACTGGGGCGGTCGCCTCCCAAAGAGTAACGGAGGCGCGCGAAGGTGGGCTCAGGCCGGTCGGAAATCGGTCGTTGAGTGCAATGGCATAAGCCTGCCTGACTGCGAGACTGACAAGTCGAGCAGAGACGAAAGTCGGCCATAGTGATCCGGTGGTCCCGCGTGGAAGGGCCATCGCTCAACGGATAAAAGGTACTCCGGGGATAACAGGCTGATCACGCCCAAGAGTCCATATCGACGGCGTGGTTTGGCACCTCGATGTCGGCTCATCGCATCCTGGGGCTGGAGCAGGTCCCAAGGGTTCGGCTGTTCGCCGATTAAAGCGGTACGTGAGCTGGGTTTAGAACGTCGTGAGACAGTTCGGTCCCTATCTGCCGTGGGTGTTGGAGACTTGAGAGGATCTGTCCCTAGTACGAGAGGACCGGGATGGACGCACCTCTGGTGGACCTGTTGTGGCGCCAGCCGCAGTGCAGGGTAGCTAAGTGCGGACGGGATAACCGCTGAAGGCATCTAAGCGGGAAACCCACCTCGAAACCAGGTCTCCCTATCAGGACCGTGGAAGACCACCACGTTGATAGGCCGGAGGTGGAAGCGCCGCAAGGCGTGGAGCTGACCGGTACTAATAGTCCGATCGGCTTGATCGTTCCCGTTATTCCATGCGCGTCATGGCACTGGCCGGAAGGTCCGATTTGATCTGTGCGTATTCTCTTGCATGTCGGTTTCGGGGATGTGCATCGGACGTTGTCCGGTGTGCGCCGTCGAAAGCCGATGGCTTCATCCGTGCATCCCGCCGGCCAGGTGGCTATGGCGAGGGGTCCAAACCCGATCCCATTCCGAACTCGGTCGTTAAAACCCTCAGCGCCGATGGTACTGCGTCAGCAGGACGTGGGAGAGTAGGTCGCTGCCTGGCCCGCCGGATGCATCGATGAAGATCCAGTCAATCTCTGCATTCACGATGTCATGGAATACTGATGCATGAGGCTCCCCGTTCTGGTGGAGCCTTTTTTCATGCCTGCCGTGATGTTGGCCGAACGTGATAAAGATGCTTCACGTTCGACTGACGGGATTTCATTGCCAAGGGCGTGTGCCGTGTCAGGAGGGCGGAGATGCGCCCAGAAGCTGGCGCAGGTGCTCAGGTGTCATGCCGTTGGCGCGCAAGTGGCGCAGTGCAGTGTCGCCGGCGCTCTTGGAGAGCTTGCGCCCTTCTTCATCGGTTATCAGGCGGTGATGCACGTATATCGGCTCAGGCAGCTCCAGCAGCACTTGCAGGAGGCGGTGAATGGCGGTGGCGTGAAACAGATCCTGCCCGCGGGTTACGTGGGTGATCCCTTGCAGTGCATCGTCGATGACCACGGCAACGTGGTAGGATGCGCCAATGTCGCGCCGTCCCAGGATGACATCGCCCCAGCGTTCCGCATTGGCGTGCACCGTGCCCTGTTCGCCAGCAGGGCCTGTTCCTTCCTCATGCCATGACAGGGACCTGCCCAGCCGCCGTTCGGCCAGCACGAGCGCCTTGTGCATGTTCAGTCGCCAGGCAGGTGGCAGTGGCTCGCGCAGCGGCCATTCTCCAAGGCGTGCACATGGTGCATCGTCTTTCGCCACGGCATCGGTGCGGCACAGGCCGGGATAGACGGGAGCGCCATCCGGGTCGTGTGGCCAGCCCGGTGCATCCGTTTTCTGCCGCAGCCGTCGGCGGGTGCAATGGCATGGATACAGCACGCCCAGCCGTTGCAGCTCGCGCAGCGCCCGGCAATAGGTCGCGACATGCGGCTGCTGGAAGCGCACCGGTTGGGGCCAGTGCAGCCCCAGCCAGCGAAGATCGTCGAAGATGCCCTGCACATATTCGGGGCGGGCGCGGGTGAAGTCGATGTCCTCGATGCGCAGCAGGAAGGTGCCGCCCTGGCGCTGCGCAAAATCATGGGCAAACAGGGCGGAAAAGGCATGGCCCGCGTGCAGCCAGCCGTTGGGGCTGGGGGCGAAGCGGGTGATGATCCTGCTCATGGCAGGCAGGCCGTCAGCAGAGGCTGATGCATGTCCTCTCACGCCTCTTCATGGCCAGTGCATCTCACCCGTTCAGGTTACGGCCGTGGCTCAGTCGCCCTCGCCCGGCTCCTCGGAGAAATACTTCTCCAGCTTGTTCGGTTCGCCGTCGTATTTCTCGGCTTCGGGCAGCGGGTCTTTCTTCGAGGTGATGTTGGGCCAGATCTTGGCATACTTGGCGTTCAGCTCCACCCATTTCTCCATGCCCGGCTCGGTGTCGGGCAGGATGGCCTCGGCCGGGCATTCCGGCTCGCACACGCCGCAGTCGATGCATTCGTCAGGGTCGATCACCAGCATGACCTTGCCCTCGTAGAAGCAGTCCACGGGGCAGACTTCCACGCAGTCGGTGTATTTGCACATTATGCAGTTGTCGACGACGATGTAGGTCATGGGCTGATGCTCCCTTGCATTGGCTGCCCTGCGTGGCAGGGCCATGCATGTTTGCCTGCAGATGCCCCCGGCAGCATGGCAATGCCCCGGATGGCCGGCTGTGCGCGTTCGTTGCCCTTGCTCTGGCTATAGGCCTGGGGGTGGCGGGTTTCAAGGTTTGGCTGCCATGGCAGGGGCAAAAAACCGCACCATGGCAATGGTGCATTGCATGGGGGTATCGTGGGGAAGAGAAGATCAGCAATGCACCTTGATGCCGCCCCCGGGAGGCAGCAGGCGCAAGAGCTGGCGCAGGTGGTGTTCGTGCATGGCGATGCAGCCGGCGGTGGGCCGCGCATCATCATGCATCAGGTGCAGGAAGATGGCGCTGGAGCGCCCCTGCATGCGCGGATGCAGGTTGAAATCGAGGACGGCCAGCAGGTCATAGGCATGATCGGTGCGCCACAGGCGCTCGGCAGATGCCGGGAAGGGATGGCGGATGAAGCGGTTGTAGTCCGGGTGATGAGGAGCATCGCACCAGCCGTCATCCGGCATGATGGGGCGGGTCATCAGGCAGGTGTCGGGGCGGCGCACCCTGTCTGCCCGGTAAAGCACGCAGACAGGACGCAGGGCGGCTGCCGGCGTGGCCATGTCGCCCTCGCGCGGAAAATGACTGATGCCGCGCGCACCGAGCACAACGGGCCAGCGCCACTGCTTCAGGCGCAACAATGCGCGTGAAGTTCCTGCCGCTTGCCTTGGCAGCAGCTGCGCGTATGCTGTGGGCAATCCGTGGAAAACCTGTGAATTGCGAAAGGTGGTGCTCACGGCATGGCCATGACCACCGCCGCCCCCAGCATGCAGGTGATAAAGGTGAGCCCTGCCAGAATGGCCTTCAGGAAACGCGTATCGGCGCTGATGGAAACGTGATCCGCCTTCATGCCCTGCTCCTTCTCCCCCGAAAAGGACATATCCACGGTGTCGGTGTGGTTCAGCGGCTGATTTAGCAGAGTCATTCTTAATGCCCCCTGAACATCATCTTCATCACGGGGGACATCAACTGCAACCGCACAGGTGCGGTTGATCGTCATGCACATCGGAAAATGCCCTTCCCCCGGTCATCCTGCCGCGCCATGCAGGCGAGGCATGTGCGCATCATGCACGATTCGGGTGCGTTTGCAAAGACTCGCGCGCATGTCTCGCATGCATCTTGTGCAAGCGGGCAAAGCCTGCCCGCCATCCAGCGATCGGCCGCTCACTCCCAGGCGCAGATCACTCCCAGGAGCGGATATCGACGAAGTGTCCGGCAATGGCCGCCGCTGCCGCCATGGCGGGGGAAACGAGGTGCGTGCGGCCCTTGAAGCCCTGCCGGCCCTCGAAGTTGCGGTTGGAGGTGGAGGCGCAGCGTTCACCGGGTTGCAGACGATCGGCATTCATGGCCAGGCACATGGAGCAGCCCGGCTCGCGCCACTCGAACCCGGCCTCGGTGAACACCTTGTGAAGCCCTTCCGCCTCGGCCTGCTCCTTCACCACGCCGGAGCCGGGCACCACCATGGCCTGCACCGCCGGGTTCACCTTCTTGCCGCGGACGATGGCTGCCGCCGCGCGCAGGTCCTCCAGCCGGCCATTGGTGCAGGAGCCGATGAACACCTTGTCGATGGGAATGTCGGTGATCTTCTGGCCCGGCTTCAGGCCCATGTATTCCAGCTTGCGCTCGATCATGGCGCGGCGCGTCTCGTCCTCCACCTCCGCCGGGTTCGGCACCACGCCCTTGACGGAAACCACGTCCTCCGGGCTGGTGCCCCAGGTAACCAGTGGCGGCAGGTTGGCGGCATCCAGCTCCACCTCCTTGTCGAACACCGCATCCTCGTCGCTCTTCAGCGTGCGCCACCAGGCCACCGCCTGCTCCCACTGCTCGCCCTTCGGCGCCATGGGGCGCCCGGCGAAATAGGCGATGGTCTTCTCGTCCGGGGCGATCATGCCGGCGCGCGCCCCGGCCTCGATGGACATGTTGCACACCGTCATGCGGCCCTCGATGGACATCTCCTCGAAGACTTCACCGGCGTATTCGATGACATGCCCGGTGCCGCCGGCGGTGCCGATCTCGCCGATGATGGCGAGGATCACGTCCTTGGGCGTAACGCCATCAGGCAGCGAGCCGCGCACCCACACGCGCATGTTCTTCGCCTTCTTCTGGATGAGCGTTTGCGTCGCCAGCACGTGCTCCACCTCCGAGGTGCCGATGCCATGCGCCAGCGCGCCGAAGGCACCGTGGGTGGAGGTGTGGGAATCGCCGCAGACGATGGTGGTGCCGGGCAGCGTGAAACCCTGCTCCGGCCCCACCACGTGCACGATGCCCTGGCGTGGATCGTGCTCATTGAAGTAGGTGATGCCGAACTCCGCGCAGTTGTTCGCCAGCGTCTCGATCTGCGTCTTCGATTCGGGGTCGTCGATGCCCTTGCTGCGGTCGGTGGTGGGCACGTTGTGATCCACCACCGCCAGCGTCTTCTCCGGATGGCGCACCGTGCGCCCGGCCTGGCGCAGCCCTTCGAAGGCCTGCGGGCTGGTAACCTCGTGGATCAGGTGGCGGTCGATCCACAGCAGCGAGGAGCCATCCTCGCTGGTCTCGATGACGTGGGCATCCCAGATCTTGTCATACAGTGTCTTGCCGGGCATGGTCGTTCATTCCACTGGTTGTCTTGTGGCGTGGGGGAAGGTCCTGCGTGCACCTTCCTGCGGATCATCGCCGAGGCTGTCCTGGCCTTTTCGCACAAGGGGCCGGACATCATGCATGCCCGGCCCCTCGTTCATGAATATACCCGAAGCCCTTGAGCAGGCAATGCTTCAGGCCTGCTCTGCGCTGGCGGCCTTCTCCCGGGTTGCCTTGGCCGCGGCCTTGCGCTTGGCCACCTGGTGCGGCAGCAGCTCCGGAATGCGCGCTGCCTTGCCGGTGCGCCCGCGCAGGTAATACAGCTTGGCGCGGCGCACGCGGCCGTAACGCACCACCTTGATCTCCTCGATGTTGGGAGAATAGACGGGGAAGACGCGCTCCACGCCCTCGCCGTAGGAGATCTTGCGCACGGTGAAGCTCTCGTTCAGGCCGGAGCCGTTGCGGGCGATGACCACGCCCTCGAAGTTCTGGATGCGCGAGCGGTTGCCCTCGGTTACGCGCACTGCCACCACCACGGTGTCGCCGGGGCGGAAGTCGGGAATGGCGCGCTTGGCGGCGATCTTTTCCGCCTGTTCCTTCTCAAGCTGCTCGATGATGTTCATGGCGGTATTCCCTGCAAGCATTCGGTCTGACATCGGGGCAGCGGACGACGGCGCGCCGCGGGCCAGTGCCCCCAAGTGTTTCATGGTGTTTCATGACGCGCAACAATGCCACCCTTGCCTTCGCCCTGTCCGCTGCAGCGGCTGGCGAATGCATGGCGGCTGTATTGGTGCGCAGGAACAGAAACTGTCGGGCAGCATATAACGCGGGGAAGACGGCAAAGTCAACGCCGTGTGAGGCCGTGCCGGGCGCGCGGGACATGCGCCCTGTGCATGCTGGCGATGCCGCGTGGCGGGGGCTTGTGCGTCGTGAGCCGGCGTTCGTCCAGGCTTGCGCGCGGAGGGCAGCGCGCCGCTGTTGGTGGGTGTGGCTTCAGGTTTCAGGCCCAGGTTTCAGGTCCGCTTGTCGCCTTGCCCCTCTTCGGCCTCGCGCAGGCGTGCCTTCAGCTCGTAGAGCACTTGCAGGGCCTGGCGTGGGGTGAGATCGTCCGGCTCGATGGCGCGCAGGTGGTCAAGCAGCGCCAGCGTGGCCGGGTCGGCAGCCGTTGCGGGAGCAGGCGTGTGGTGGCCGGCATTGCCGGCCATGTTGCTGGCGCTGCCGGTTTCGCT
>JALSGQ010000115.1 GCA_026982665.1 Hyphomicrobiales bacterium
CGATTTCTTCTGCAGAGGAGATGGCACCCATGAGCACGCACATGACAGAGCAGGACTGGGAACTGGCGGTCAGTCTGTTTGGCAATGCCTGCCGCGCCGAGGCCGCAAGGCGCGCGATGATCGTCTGTTTCTGGAGGCGTTGCACTATTTTGCAACGCACAACATCAGCTGGCGGGCGTTGCCGGAGCGCTTTGGTCCGTGGAACAGCGTCTGGAAGCGCTTTTACCGACTGTCGAAGGCCGGGGTTTTCGAGGATTTCTTCGAATTGCTGACAGCCGCCAGCGACAGCGCTCACCTGGTGCAAATGTTTGATACCACGATTGTTCGTGCCCATGTTTCTGCGGCGGGCGCAAAAGGGGGCAGAACGAACAGGCGCTTGGCCGTTCACGTGGCGGGTTTTCCACGAAAATCCATCTGAAGTGCGATCATCGGGGCCTGCCGCTGGCCTTTTTGCTCACTGGCGGCGAGCAGAACGACGCGCCTTTCTTCGAGCTGCTGCTTGATGCCTCTCTGTGTCCCATGCCGCGCGCTGTTGTGGCCGACAAGGGGTATGACAGCCACGCAAACCGCCAGGCGGCGCGCAACCGAGGTGTCATTCCCGTCATTCCGCAGCGGAAAAATGCGAAAAATCCCCAAAGACATTTTCCGAAGGCCCTCTACCGGAGGCGAGCGCGCATCGAGCAGCTGTTCGGAAAAATCAAGCGGTTCAAGAGAGTTGCCTTGCACTGCGAGAAAACAAACGGCCAATTTCGCTTCAATACTTGCTCTCGTCTGCACCTTTATCTGGATAAAGTGCGTCCACACGGCCTAGACAGCCCAAAAGTTTTCCAGCCTGCAAGGCAGACTGGAAAACTTTTCTTCACGTTCGACAAAAAGCCTGCCCGAGATGTCAGGCAGGCCAGAAGGGTATTTCCGAACATCCGGTCAAGCTGCCTGTCAGGCAGCCTGCTGCAGCGCATCGCGCAGGCTGACAAGGAAGTCCAGCCGTTCCTTGAGCTTGCGGCGCTCCTCGTCGTTGCGCGCATCCTGCAGGTCTTCCTCGGCCCAGCGGATTTCCTGCTCCAGCTTCGCCGGATTGAGCTGCTCCAGCGGGATGGCGTATTCCGCCAGCACGCTCATGTTCTCTCCGCTCATCTCCACGAAACCGCCACGCACATAGAACTTCTTCTCCGCGCCGCTGGTTTCGGTAATGACCAGCACGCCGGGACGAATGGTGGAAAGCACCGGCGCATGGTCGGGCAGCACCTCGAAGTCTCCTTCCAGCCCCGGCACCTGCACCGATTTCACCAGGCGCGACACCAGCAGCTTCTCCGGGCTTACCAGATCCAGGTTGAATGCATCGGCCATGATGGTGTTCTCCAGCACTATCCCGACTTGCATGACTGCGCGGCCAACAACAGCCGGCGCTGTCATTCGGGCATTCCGTCAAGCCCGCAGAGTGGTGCAGGACGCAGGGCAGTTCTTCCGCCTGCCCCTGCGTCCTTGCGCGTTCATCAGGCAGCCTCGGCGGCCAGCTTCTTGGCCTTCTCCATGGCCTCGTCGATGGTGCCGACCATGTAGAAAGCGGCTTCGGGCAGGTGGTCCAGCTCGCCGGAGCACAGCATCTTGAAGCCCTTGATGGTCTCTTCCAGGTCGACGAAGACGCCAGGCTGGCCAGTGAACACCTCGGCAACGAAGAACGGCTGCGAGAGGAAGCGCTCGATCTTGCGCGCACGCGCCACGATCAGCTTGTCCTCCTCCGACAGCTCGTCCATGCCGAGGATGGCGATGATGTCCTGCAGGGCCTTGTAGCGCTGCAGCGTGGCCTGCACTTCGCGCGCCACCTGGTAATGTTCCTCGCCGATGATGCGCGGATCCAGCATGCGCGAGGTGGAGTCCAGCGGATCCACCGCCGGATAGATGCCCTTCTCGGCAATGGAGCGCGACAGCACGGTGGTGGCGTCAAGGTGCGCAAAGGCGGAAGCCGGTGCCGGGTCGGTAAGGTCGTCCGCCGGCACGTAGATGGCCTGCACCGAGGTGATGGACCCCTTGCGCGTGGTGGTGATGCGCTCCTGCAGCGCACCCATCTCGGTGGCCAGCGTCGGCTGGTAACCCACGGCCGAGGGAATGCGGCCCAGCAGGGCGGACACTTCCGCACCCGCCTGCGTGAAGCGGAAGATGTTGTCGATGAAGAACAGCACGTCCTGGCCCTGATCACGGAAGTGCTCGGCAATGGTCAGGCCGGTCAGCGCCACGCGCGCACGGGCACCGGGAGGTTCGTTCATCTGGCCATAGACCAGCGCCGCCTTGGAACCTTCGCCGCCGCCAGGCTTGTTCACGCCCGATTCGATCATCTCGTGATAGAGGTCATTGCCCTCGCGGGTGCGCTCGCCAACGCCGGCAAACACCGAGTAGCCGCCATGCGCCTTGGCAACGTTGTTGATCAGCTCCATGATCAGCACCGTCTTGCCCACGCCGGCACCACCGAACAGGCCGATCTTGCCACCCTTGGCGTAAGGCGTGAGCAGATCCACCACCTTGATGCCGGTAACGAGGATCTCGGCTTCGGTGGACTGATCGATGAACTCCGGTGCCGGCTGATGGATGGCACGGCGATGCTCGGTCTTCAGCTCTTCTCCCTCATCGATGGCTTCACCCACGACATTGAGGATGCGGCCCAGCGTCTCCTCGCCCACCGGCACGGAAATGGGCTCGCCGGTATCGACAACCGGCTGGCCGCGCACCAGTCCCTCGGTGGCGTCCATGGCAATGCAGCGCACGGTGTTTTCGCCCAGTTCCTGCGCCACCTCCAGCACCAGCCGCTTGCCGCGGTTTTCCGTTTCCAGGGCATTGAGAATGTCGGGCAGATGATCGTCGAACTGCACGTCCACCACCGGCCCCTTCACTTCCACGATGCGACCGGTCGCCTTGTCGCTGGCTGCTGCCTTGCTCTTGGCGGTTGCCTTGGCCATGTTCCTGTCCTCGCTCGTCCGGGTTTGCCGGCACCCTGGCTCACAGAGCCTCGGCACCGGAGATGATTTCGATCAGTTCCTTGGTGATCTGCGCCTGACGCTGGCGGTTGTATTGCAGTGTCAGGCTGCGGATCATGTCGCCGGCATTGCGCGTGGCGTTGTCCATCGCCGTCATCCGCGCGCCCTGCTCCGAGGCCGCATTCTCCAACAGCGCGCGAAACACCTGCACGGAGACATTGCGTGGCAGGAGATCATCCAGGATCTCCTTCTCATCCGGCTCGTAGGTATAGGCGGCATCAGACGAGGCCTGCGCCGCGCTTTCCTCTGTCGCCTGGGCGATCTCCTCGATGCTGGCGGGGATCAGCTGCAATGCCTTCGGCTTCTGCGCGATGACGGAATGAAACTCCGAGAAGAAAAGCGTGCAGACATCGAACTCGCCATTCTCGAACAGGCGAATGAGCCGGTCGGCAATCTGATGTGCATGAGTGAAGCGCAGACGCTTGACCTGCTTCAGATCCACCGGCTCATCGATCATCAGCGCACCGTGAGTGCGCTTGAGCTGATCATGCCCCTTGCGCCCGACGCACAGGAGCTTCACCGTCTTGCCCGCGGCCTGCAGTTTCTCGATGTGCTGAACCGCCAGCTTGACGATATTGGTGTTGAAGGCACCGCACAGCCCGCGCTCGGCGGTGCAGACTACCAGCAGATGCACGTCATCGCGCCCCGTGCCGGCAAGAAACGGTGAAACGCCTTGCTGGTCCTGCAGGTTGCCGGCCAGCCGCGCGATGACCGCATTCATGCGCTCCGAATAGGGGCGCGCGGCCTCTGCCGCCTCCTGCGCGTGGCGCAGCTTGGCGGCAGCCACCATCTGCATGGCCTTGGTGATCTTCTGCGTCGCCTTCACCGAGTTGATGCGGTTACGCAGATCCTTAAGGCTGGGCATGTGGCCGCGTCCTCAATCTTTGCCCGGCGCGCCCCGTCAGGGCGCAACCGCTGTTTTTCCCATCCCCATCAGCGCGTTGCAGCCAGGTCGGCGCTTCAGCCGGCAAAAGCCTTGGCGAAGGCCTCGATGGCGGAACGCAGCTGCTGCTTCGTTTCGTCCGTCAGCTCTTTCTTCTCGCGAATGGTGGCAAGGATGTCGCCATGCTTCTCGCGCATGAAAGTCAGCAGCCCCTGCTCGAACTCGCCAACTTTCTCCACGGGAAGCGGGTCGAGAAAGCCCTCGGTGCCGGCGAACAGCACCACCACGATTTCCTCCACCGCCAGCGGGGAGAACTGCGGCTGCTTCAAAAGCTCGGTGATGCGTGCGCCACGGTTGAGCATCTTCTGCGTGGCGGCGTCCAGATCAGAACCGAACTGGGCGAAGGCAGCCATTTCGCGGTATTGCGCCAGCTCGTTCTTGATGGTGCCGGCTACCTGCTTCATGGCCTTGATCTGCGCCGCGGAACCGACGCGCGACACCGACAGGCCGACATTCACCGCCGGGCGCACACCCTGGTAGAACAGGTCGGTCTCCAGGAAGATCTGGCCGTCGGTGATGGAGATGACGTTGGTCGGGATGTAGGCCGACACGTCATTGGCCTGCGTCTCGATGACGGGCAGCGCGGTCAGCGAACCGGCACCTTCCTTGTCGCTCATCTTCGCCGCCCGCTCCAGCAGGCGCGAATGCAGGTAGAACACATCACCCGGATAGGCCTCGCGTCCCGGCGGACGGCGCAGCAGCAGGGACATCTGGCGATAGGCCACCGCCTGCTTGGAGAGATCGTCATAGGCGATCAGCGCATGCATGCCGTTGTCGCGGAAATATTCGCCCATGGCGCAGGCAGTGAACGGTGCCAGATACTGCAGCGGCGCCGGCTCCGAGGCGGTGGCCGCAACCACGATGGAATACTCCAGCGCACCATTCTCTTCCAGCACCTTCACGAACTGCGCCACGGAGGAGCGCTTCTGCCCCACGGCCACGTAGATGCAGTAGAGCTTCTCGCTCTCGTCCTTTGCCGCCTCGTTGTAGCGCTTCTGGTTGAGAATGGTATCGAGGATGATGGCGGTCTTGCCGGTCTGACGGTCGCCGATCACCAGCTCGCGCTGGCCGCGACCAACGGGAATGAGCGCATCGATGGCCTTGATGCCGGTGAGCATCGGCTCATGCACGGACTTGCGCGGGATGATGCCCGGCGCCTTCACGTCCACGACGCGCCGCTCCTTCGCCTCGATCGGCCCCTTGCCGTCGATGGGGTTGCCCAGCGCATCCACCACCCGGCCGAGCAGCTCCTTGCCCACCGGCGCCTCCACGATGTTGCCGGTGCGCTTCACCGTGTCGCCCTCGCGGATGCCGCGATCCTCGCCGAACAGCACCACGCCGACATTGTCGCGCTCCAGGTTCAGCGCCATGCCGATGGTGCCGTTGGAAAATTCCAGCATCTCGCCGGCCATGCAGTTGTCCAGCCCGTAGACGCGGGCGATGCCGTCGCCAACAGAGAGCACGGTGCCGGTTTCGGCCACCTCCGCGTCGGCCTCGAAACCGGCGATCTGCTTCTTCAGGATGGCGGAAATTTCCGCGGCGCGAATATCCATGGCTTCCTCATACCCCTTTCAGCACGCCCTTCAGGGCATTGAGCCGTTGCCGGACCGATGCATCGATCATGCGCGAGCCGATGCGCAACACCAGCCCGCCCAGAATGTCCGGATCAACGCTATTCCTGATTTCCACTGCCTGCCCCAGCGACTTTTTCAGCTCGGCCTGCAGCTTCTTCTGCTGGCTGCCCGAGAGCGGCGTTGCCGTGATGGCCTCGACCGACACCTCGCCCCGACGCTCCACCTGCAACCGCTGCCACGCCGCCACGACATCCGGCAACAGGGCAAGACGGCGATTGCGCGCCAGCAGCTCCAGGAAGCGACGCACGATATCCTGCAGACCGAGCTTCTCGGCCACCGCCTGCAGCACCGCAACCTGCCGCTCCACGCCATACAGCGGACTGGCAATGAAGCGAGCGAAATCAGGCGCGGCATCAAGCACCTCTCGAAGCGCCTGCATGTCGGCAGCAACGGCTTCAGCCGAGCCGCTTTCCTCGGCCAGGTCGCTCAGCGCCTGCGCATAGCGCCACGCAGCAGCGGAAATGTTCACGGCTTCGGACATCCCGAACACCACATGATGACAAGACCAAAACCCCGGGACAAGACGTGCGACAGCACCTCCATCCCCTCAAGGCCGCGACAGCTCCCGGCACGCACTGCGCCAGCCCGCAAGCCGGCACCTCCATGAGGACCACAAGTGGATCCGCAGATGAAAGCGAACACCCCTCATTCCGCGTGCGCACAGGCACCGCAGCCGCGGTTTCTCTATCACGCCGCCCAAGGTGTGGCAACATGGTGGAGCAGGCCTGCGTCCCAATGTCCCTGCCGGTTTTCTGCATGCGTGCAGTGCATTGCTCGCATGACCGCTCGCAGCGGCTGCCCGCAGGGTTTCTGCCCCTTCTACAGCGGCCATGCAATGAGGAGCAAAGGCACGGAAACCGCCAGCACGATCAGCTCCAGCGGCAGGCCAAGCCGCCAGTAGTCGCCAAAGGCATAACCGCCCGGCCCCATGATGATGGTGTTGTTCTTGTGGCCGATGGGGGTGAGAAAGGCGCAGGATGCCGCCACTGCCACGCCCATCAGCATGGTGTCCGGGTTCACCTGCAGGGCATTGGCCACCTGCACCGCCACCGGTGCCGCCACCAGCACGGTGGCGACATTGTTGAGCATGTCGGACAATGTCATGGTGATGATCATGATGACGATCAGCACCAGCACGGGCGACAGGCCGTCGGTGAGCCACAGCAGCCCTTGCGCGATCAGCGCCGTGCCGCCGGAGCTTTCCAGCGCCGCGCCGATGGGAATGAGCGAGGCCAGCAGCACGATGACCGGCCATTCGATGGCATCATAGATGCGGCTCAGCGGAATGATGCGCACCAGCGCATAACCCACCACCACCGCCCCCAGCGCGACGGGCAGATACACCAGCCCCAGCGCCGAAGCCAGCACCGCGGCGGCGAACATGCCCATGGCCAGCCATGCCTTCTGCCGTTGCGCCACCGGCATCTCCCGGCGCTTCAGCGGCAGCCCGCCCAGCCAGCGAACGGTCTCTTCCAGCGTGGTTTCCGGTCCCACCAGCAGCAGCACATCGCCACTGCGCACGGGCTCCTTGCGCACGCGCCCGTCAATGCGCCGGCCATGCCGGGAAATGCCAGCCAGCACCACGCCATGACGCGCCAGCAGCCGCAGGTCATCGGCGGAACGGTTGGTGATGCGCGCCTCCCGCGGAACCACCACTTCCATCATGTCCATGCTGTCGGCCAGCAGTTGCGCATGCTTGCGCGAGCGCGAGAAGTCCAGCTTCAGGCCGGCGGCGAACTGCTCCACGCCCTCCGGTGCGCTTTCCAGCAACAGCACGTCGCCCTTGCGGATCTCCAGATTCTTCGCCATGCGCTGGCGCTGGCCACGGCGCACCACGCCGATGAGCAGGGCACCGGCCTCGGCCGCCTCCTCCTTTACCTCCTGCACGCTGCGGCCGATGGCGGCGGACTGCTCGCCCACCACCAGCTCGACGATGAAGGAGGCCGGCTCCTGCTGCCCGCGCCTGTTGCCGTGTTCACGCACCGGAATGAGACGCCAGCCGATGAGCGCCAGGAACAGCAGTCCCGCCACGGCCACGCCAAGACCGACGGGAGCGAAGTCGAACAGCAGGTAGGGCGCACCCAGTGCCTGCTCGCGGAACTGGGCAATGACGATATTGGTGGGGGTGCCGATGAGCGTGGTCATGCCGCCGAGGATGGTGGCGAACGACAGCGGCATCAGGGTGCGGGCGGCAGCGCGGCCGGCGCGGGCGGCGGCCTGCATGTCCACCGGCATCAGCATGGCCAGCGCCGCAACGTTGTTCATGAAGGCCGACAGCGCCGCCCCGATGCCGCCCATGATGGCAATGTGCGCGGCAATGCCGCGGCGGGCATCGACAAGATGGCGGGTGATCATCTCCACCACCCCGGCGCGCTCCAGCCCGCGCGAGATGACCAGCACCAGCGCAATGATGATGACCGCCGGATGACCGAAGCCGGAGAATGCCTGCTTGGTGTCCACCACGCCGATGATGACGGCCAGCACCAGCGCGCCGAAGGCCACCAGGTCATATCGCCAGCGCCCCCACAGCAGCAGCGCCAGCACCCCGCCCATGAGCGCGAACAGGGTGGCTTGCTCCCATGTCATGCCCCACATCATGGCTGGCAGCCATAGCACAACGGCTGCGGCAGACAACTCCTGCATGAACGCATGAAGGCATCTCTCAGAGAATGAGAAGACCGGGCGGGCAAGGCCACGTGTGCCGCAAGGCACCTGAAGCACCACGCACACTCGTGGCAGCAGCGCCAGCAAGGGGCGATGCCCAAGCATGGAGCAGCCATGCCGCATCAAGGCATGCGGCCCGATCCGCCGGAAGCGGATGCCGAAGGGGGCTGGGGGGCTGGTTCAAGCTCCGGCATCAGCCTGCCGGGATCGGGCCGCTGATGCAGTGATGCGCGTGCAATGGTGCGGGCTGGCGGCATGAAGGGGGCATGTTCGGGGCTAAAATGTGCCGGCGCGCGCCACATTTGTCCGCCATCGCACCAGCACCTGGCGAAAGGCCTGCCCCCAAACCGGATGCCTGCAAGCAAATGCCCGGCTGCAGACGGGCAGCCGGGCGCATGGTGTTCGGGAACACTGGTCAGGCAGGGCCTGCCGTGCTCACTCCTGGTTCATGATGCCCAGGATGTTGAGAATGTGGATGAACAGCGTAACGAAGCTGCCATACAGCATGAAGGCACCGAAGATGGCCTTGCTGCGCGCCGCCTCCGGCACATCGCCCTCGTAGTACATTTCCTTGATCTGCTGGGTCTCGTAGGCCGTGATGGCGGCAAACACCAGCACCACCAGGATGGAGGTGATGAGGCTCATCATGGTGGACTGGAAGAAGATGGCGTTCACCACGATGGCGATCAGCAGGCCGATGGTGGCAATGAAGAAGAACCCGGCAAAACCGGAGAGATCCTTCTTCGTAACATAGCCGGCCAGCGACGTGGCACCGAAGGTAACGGCGGTGATCAGCAGCGCGCGCACGATGGTGGTGCCGCCGTCCATGCCCATGAAGTAGGCGATCATGGGCGAGATCAGCAGCCCCCACAGCGTCGCATAGGCACCATAGGCGAGGTAGGCCACGCCCGCGTTGCCGGAGAAGATCAGCTTCGGCGCAAAGAAGCCCAGCGCCAGGATGGCGATGAACAGCACCCACTTCATCGGCCCCAGCGCCACGCTTGCCATCAGCGCCGGATTGGCGGCCATGAACATGGAAACGATGGCCGTCCACGCCACGCCCAGCGCCATGTAGTTGTAGACCCGCAGCATGTAGGAGCGCAGACCCTCGTCCACCTCCGCCGCGGTGGTGGCCGTGCGCGTGCGCGCCACGCGGTTCATGTCATAATTCTGCATGGTTCCTCCTTGTTCGTTCCCCGACTTGTCGTGCATCTCGTGCATGCATGCAGCACATGGAGCCCGGCACAGGGCCCGGCTGGCTGCCGCCACCACGCAGGAGCACCTCACCTGCCCCTACCCTGTGGCAGCCCGCAATCCTCATCTTCGCTCCAAGGTAGGCATCATGCCCTGCCAGCGCAAGGGATTGCACCGGAACATGCCCACCCGGGCGCAGGGAGCGAAAGCACACCTCTGCTTAAGGCATTGTAAAGGATATTCGGCAGGCTGGCATTAAATCATCGTCAGCTATGCTCGCCCCGGTTTCCTGCAAGGCATCGGAATGCATCGAACGGGGGAGAACCATGCCGACACGCCGTCATCTTCTCGCGCTGATGCTGGCCGGCTTCGCCAGTCCGGCGCTGGCGCAGGGCGGGCTGCACGTATCGCTGCCGCCGGCATCGGCGCGCAGCGGGCATTATCGCGGCCGTCGCATCGTTTCCTGGAGCGGACCGGAAAGGCCCGGCACCATCGTCATCATCACCGCCGAGCGCGCGCTCTATCATGTCCTGCCCGGCAGCCGCGCGGTGCGTTACGGCATTGGCGTGGGCCGCGCAGGCTTTCAGTGGTCGGGAGTGGCGCGCGTGGGGCGCAAGGCCATGTGGCCGGACTGGCGACCACCGAAGGAGATGATAGCACGCGAGCTGGCACAATACGGCCGCCGCCTGCCGGACGTGATGAAAGGCGGCATCGACAATCCGCTGGGCGCACGCGCGCTCTATCTCTACAGGAACGGGCGCGACACGCTCTATCGCATCCATGGCACCAATGCGCCGGAAAGCATCGGAAAGGCGGTCTCTTCAGGCTGCATCCGCATGCTCAACGAGGAAATCATCGAGCTGTTCGACCGCGTGCCCATAGGCACGAAGGTGATCGTGCGCTGATGCGGCATCACCGCCATGGCGCATTGACCTTTTTGGCAGAAAGCGCCAAAACCTCATGCAGGGGCCTGCCATCGACCTGTTCTCGATCCCGAGGCGCAGGTCGGGCACAGGCGCAAACGGGAGCATGGGGGCAGTGCGATCATCATGGCGGCTGGAGACGACAGGAAGAAGCCGGGCAAGAGCGGCGCGGCCAAACCGCCGGTCATTGACGTGAAGGCCGAAAAGGTAGGCGGAAAGGCTGAAAAGCCGGCACAGGCAGGATCCAAGGCGGCGCAAGGCAAG
>JALSGQ010000116.1 GCA_026982665.1 Hyphomicrobiales bacterium
TCTGCCGCCAGCCGCCCGGCCTTGCGCATGCCATCGAAGGCATCCGCACCCCACAGCTTGATGCGGTTGGTGGCATCCATCGGTGCCAGTTCGCCGCGGATGTAGTGTTCTTCCATGTTCATCGTGGCGTATTCCCGTGTTCGTTCGTGCAGGCGGGATGGTGCAATCCATCAGCACGCGGCATCAGGTGGCATCAGGCCAGCTCGCGCGGGTCATGCATCGGCAGCATCCGCGTGGCCAGCACTTCCGCCGGCTGCTCCGCCGGTGTGATATCGCAACCCAGTGCCAGCATCATCACGCCAGCATCCCGTGCCCGCCGCCATTCGTCAACATAATCGGCATCCAGGTCTTCCGCCAGCGTGCACACCTCGGCATCGGTGCGCTGGCACAGGTAGATCATTGCCGCGCGCGCATCTCCACCCTGCGCCACGCGTGCCAGTTCTCGCAGGTGCTTGGCCCCGCGCTTCGTTACCGCATCGGGAAACTCCGCCACGCCGGCCCGGCGCGAGAGCGTTACGTTCTTCACCTCGATGAAGACGGGTGGGGCATCATCTTCGTCGTATTCCAGCAGCAGGTCGGCGCGGCTGTTCTCCTCGCCGAAGCGCACTTCACGGCGGATGTTGGCAGGCTGTCCCAGCGGTGCAACGATGCCGGCGGCAATGGCTTCTGCCACCAGTGCGTTGGGCAGGGAGGTGTTCACCCCCACCAGCGCCTTTCCGGCGGGGCCGTTCACCTCCACCAGCTCCCAGCGGTGGCGATACTTGCGCTTCGGGTCATCGGAGACGGAGAGCCACACGCGGTTGCCGGCATCCAGCAGGCTGAGCATGGAGCCGGTATTGGGCGTGGAGGCGGTTATCACCTCGCCGCTGTCCTCCAGCTCCACATCGGCCAGGAAGCGCTTGTAACGCCGCAACAGGCGGCCCGGTATCAATGGCTGTGGCAGTTTCATGTCGCTGTGCATAACCGCTTGCATCTGCCCACGGCAAGGGGGCGAGGGCGGTTTTTCCCATCAGGAGATCGAGGGTGGGGCTTCTCGTCGAGGTCATGGCAAACGAGGGATGACAGTGCAGGGCCGTGGAAATCCCGAAGCCCTGCCCATCCGCTCATCCGGCGCAGATGCAAACGCTGCCAATGCCGGATGCGGCAATGTTGCAGGGCTGCCCTTGCCCGGCCTGCGAATGGTCAATCCCGGCTGAACTTCTTGTACTTGATGCGCTTTGGCACCAGGGCATCCTCGCCCAGGCGGCGCTTCTTGTCTTCCTCGTAGGCCTCGAAGTTGCCCTCGAACCATTCCACGTGCGACTCGCCCTCGAACGCCAGCATGTGCGTCGCCAGCCGGTCGAGGAACATGCGGTCGTGCGAAATGACCATCACGCAGCCGGCGAAGTCCTCCAGTGCATCTTCCAGCGCGGAGAGGGTTTCGGTGTCCAGGTCATTGGTCGGCTCGTCCAGCAGCAGCACGTTGGCGCCGCTCTTCAGCATCTTGGCCAGGTGCACGCGGTTGCGCTGCCCGCCGGAGAGCTGCCCCACCAGCTTCTGCTGATCCGCCCCCTTGAAGCCGAAGGAAGAGACATAGGCGCGCGAGTTCACCTCGCGATTGCCGAGCTGGATGACATCATCACCGCCGGAGATCTCCTCCCACACGGTCTTTTTCGGGTCCAGCGAGTCGCGGCTCTGATCCACGTAGCCAAGCTGCACCGTCTCGCCGATGCGGATTTCGCCGCCATCGGGCTGCTCCTGCCCGGTGATCATGCGAAACAGCGTCGTCTTGCCCGCACCGTTCGGCCCGATGATGCCGACAATGGCACCGGGCGGCACCTTGAACGACAACTCGTCGATGAGCAGCCGGTTGCCATAGCCCTTGCGCAAGTTCTCCACCTCGATGACCAGGTCCCCCAGCCGCGGCCCCGGCGGGATGACGATCTGGTTCTGCGCCTGCTTCAGGCGCTCCTCGTTGGCCTTCAGCAGCTCGTCATAGGCCTTGATGCGCGCCTTCGACTTCGCCTGCCGTGCCTTGGGGCTGGAGGCGATCCACTTGCGTTCGCGCTCCAGGGCCTTCAGGCGCGCCTTCTCCTCGCGCGCTTCCTGCTCCAGCCGCTTCGCCTTCTTCTCCAGGTAGGTGGAGTAGTTGCCCTCGTATGGAATGCCGCGGCCCCGATCCAGCTCCAGGATCCAGCCGGTTACGTTGTCGAGGAAGTAGCGGTCGTGCGTAACGATGAGGATGGCGCCGGGATATTCGCTCAGGTGATGCTCCAGCCAGGCGGTGGTCTCCGCGTCCAGGTGGTTGGTCGGCTCGTCCAGCAGCAGCAGGTCGGGCTTGCTCAAGAGCAGCCGGGTGAGCGCCACGCGGCGGCGTTCGCCGCCAGAGAGGTGCTCGACGGAAGCATCTCCCGGCGGGCAGCGCAGCGCCTCCATGGCCTGCTCCACCTGCGCGTCCAGATCCCACAGGTTCTGCGAGTCGATGATGTCCTGCAGCTCCGAGGCCTCTTCCGCCGTCTCGTCGGAGTAGTTCATCATCAACTCGTTGTAGCGCTCCAGGATGGCCTTCTTCTCCGCCACGCCCTCCATGACGTTCTCGAGCACGGTCTTGTTCGGGTCAAGCTCCGGTTCCTGCGGCAGGTAGCCGACAGTGGCGCCTTCCGCCAGCCACGCCTCGCCGGTGAAGTCCCTGTCCAGCCCGGCCATGATGCGCAGCAGGGTGGACTTGCCCGCCCCGTTGGGCCCCAGCACGCCAATCTTGGCATCGGGGTAGAAGGAGAGGTTGATGTCGTCCAGGATCTTCTTGCCGTTGATGACCTTGGTCAGGCCATGCATGTGATAGATGAATTGCCGCGCCATGATGCTCCCATGCACTTCCTTGCCGGCATGATGCCGGAAACTGCCTGTTCTTGGTGAGCGTTGTGTAGCTCAATACGCACGAAGTGCAAAGCCGTCCCGGAAGGGCAGGCATGGCTGCCTGCCATTGCCTGCATGCATTGCAGGTTTCACGAGTGGGTTGTGCAAGCATGGCATTTGCAGGATTTCATTAACCCTTTCTTCGGTTTTTCCTCACGCTTCAACCGGCCTTAACAGGTGCAGGCTAGGGTGGCGACATCAGGACACGGGCCGGAAACACCAGCCATGCGGGGCGTGATGACACGCGTGGCCTGGGCCCGGCTGGCATCTGCACGTGCTTGTGGCAGAACATGCGAAGGGGGTTCGGAATGTCGGTGCGTATGCGTAACCTGATGTTGCAGGCGCTGCTTGGCAGTGTTGCGCTCGCTGGCGTGGTGCACATGGACGTGGTGCACATGGGCGTGGCGCGGGCAGAGGTGGTGTCCTCTCCGGCGCAGGCGCTGCGACTGCTGACCGAGGCGCGGGTGGCGGCGGAGAAATGCAACTGGCTCGATGCTGCGGCACGCCGTGAGCTGACCGACTATGCCGCGCGAGCCGAGCTGGCGGCGGTGAAGCGCGAAGGGCCCGAGGCCGTGAAGCGAGCGGTGCGCCAGGGCAGGGCAAAGGGCAATGCCGGTGGCTGCACGCAGCAGCAGCGCGAGCTGGTAACGGCGGTGCTGCAGGGCGCGCGGGAGGCAGCCCGGCGCGAGCTGCCGCGCACCCGGCGGCTGGCGGCAGATGTCCGCAGGCCGGTGCAGCGGCAGATGCCCCGGCGTGTGGTGCGCCAGCAGGCGCACATGGCCGCCGTGCGCAATGACCATGCGCGCGGCTGGCGAGGGCGCAGCAGCAGTCCGCAGGTGCGCATTTTCATGCAGAACGCGTCGCGGCAGGCGGATGTGCGGCGCTACCAGGCGCTGGCCACGGCCTATTACGGTGCCCTGAAGTGCCGCAACCGGCCGCATGCGGAGATGATGCGCATGTGGCGGCAGGTGCGCGAGATGCATTTTGCCATTCTGCGCTCGGGCAGGAAGGCGGCGCTGGCGCGTGCCAAGGCAGCGGCGCAACGCGCCGGCACGGCACGCTCCTGCATCTGACTGGCAGCGCCAGCGGCTGACTGGCAGCGCCAGCGGCTGACTGGCAGCGCCAGCGGCTGACTGGCAGCGCCAGCATCTGACTGGCAAGCGCCAGCGGCACGAGGCGCATGTGGCACGCTTGCGGGGAGCGCTCCCGGGCGGGATTGTGCTGTCGGCTGTTGCCACGGGAACGGAACAGGGGAGGCGGGCGGCCGTCTGCCGGGTGTTTTCCTGACACCGGCGGATGGCCGCTTTCCTTGTTTTCGCCTTTTCGTTGATGCCGCCGTGCTCATGTGCAGGGCACGGCGTTTGCGTCTTCAGCCCATGCTGGAGCGCACGGCGATATAGGCGATGTAGCCGCCGGCGAAGATGGCCGCCAATGGCCGGGTGAGGCCATTGCGGTGGGCGAAGACGGCTATCATCGCCACGGTGGCGATGAGCATCACCCCGCCATCCACCAGCAGCATCTGCTGCGGTGCAGCCAGCCCTCCGGCCAGAGCGGCGGCACCACCCACGCCCAGAAGATTGAACAGATTGGAGCCGACAACATTGCCGTAGGCGACATCCGAATGCCCATGCCGGGCGGCGATCAGCGAGCTGGCCAGCTCCGGGGCGGAGGTGCCCAGCGCCACCAGCGTCAGGCCGATGAGCCCGTGCGAGACGCCGAAGTATTCGGCAATGCCGCTGGCACCGTTGACGAACAGGTTGCCACCCCACACCAGCAGCCCGAGGCCCACGGCAACCGCCAGCATGGCCACGGGCGGCTTCTGCAGCAGCGGGTGGATGTTCATCTCTTCTTCCAGCTCCTCGGCGATCTCCCGCGCCAGCCGTGTCTCGCGCTGGGCACGGCGGAACTCGAAGCCCATCATCAGCAGCAGCGCGCCGAACAGCAGCACGCCTGCCAGTGGCGTGATGATGCCGAACAGCAGCCCCAGCGCCAGGAACGCGATGGAGGCCAGCAGCAGCGGCGCGGCATCCTTGCCCAGTGCGCGCGACTGGTGATGCATCGGCTTCACCAGCGCGGTGAGACCCAGCACCAGCAGGATGTTGGCGATGTTGCTGCCGAGGATGTTGCCGGTGGCGATGGTGGGAACGCCCTGCAGCACCGCCTGGATGGAAACCACCATTTCGGGAAGCGAGGTGGCAAAGCCGATGATGATGATGCCCACCACCAGCGGCGACAGGTCAAGCCAGCGGCCCAGCGCCACGGCACCGCGCACCATGGCCTCGCCTCCTGCCAGCAGCAGGGCAAGGCCGGCCAGCAACATCAGCACGAGAGTCAGAATCATGCAGGCTCCTGCTTGTTCGGCAATGTCATGGATGGAAGGTGCATGAAGGCCCTTGCCACGCGCCAGCAATGAAGGCCGGCATGTTGGCGGCCTTCATTGCTCGACATGACGCATGTGGCAGGAATCACGCCCCCTGTTTCACTGCTGCCGGTGTGGCGGAATTGCGTGGCAGGGTCAAGGTCAGCACCAGGTATCCCGCCACGGCCGACATCAGGCTGCCCAGCAGCACGCCCACCCGCACGGCGCTGGCGTGCTCCGGATCGGCAAACGACAGCGTGCCGATGAACAGGCTCATGGTGAAGCCGATGCCGGCCAGAAGGGCGACACCGTAGAGATGGGCGATGCGCATCTCGGAAGGAATGCGCAGCAGCCCCAGCTTCTGGCCCAGCAGCACCGCGCCCAGCACGCCCAGCTGCTTGCCGATGAACAGGCCAAGTGCAATGCCCAACGTTACCGGATGCGTCAGCAGCTCAAGGATGGGGCCTTCCAGTTTCACCCCGGCGTTGGCGAAGGCGAACAGCGGCATGATGAGCAGCGCCACGTAGGGGTGCAGCATGTGCTCCAGCACCAGTGCCGGGTTTTCCTTCACGTAGTGCACGTCGTCATAGCCGCGCTCCTTTGCCGTAACATAGGGAATGCACAGGGCCAGCACGAAGCCTGCCAGCGTGGCGTGCACGCCCGATTCCAGCACCGCGCTCCACATGAAGGCACCAACGATGAGGTAGGGACCAATGGCGCGGATGTAGAGCACGCGGTTCATGAAGATGAGCACCAGCAGGGCAACGCCGGCAATGGCAAGCTCGTGCAGGTCCAGGTTCTGCGTGTAGAACAGCGCGATGATGACGATGGCACCAAGGTCGTCGAACATGGCCAGCGCCAGCAGGAAAGTCTTCAGCGCCAGCGGCACGCGCTTGCCCAGCAGCGCCAGGATGCCCAGCGCAAAGGCAATGTCGGTGGCCGCCGGAATGGCCCAGCCCTTCAGGTTCAATGGGTCGTTGTAGTTGATGGCGATGTAGACCACCGCCGGCAGCACCATGCCGCCCAGTGCTGCCAGCGCCGGCATGATGATGCGGTCGCGGCTGGAAAGCTCGCCACCGAGGAACTCGCGCTTCAGCTCCAGCCCCACCAGCAGGAAGAAGATGGCCATGAGGCCATCGTTGATCCAGTGCAGCAGGCCCTTCTCGATGTCGAACTCGCCCAGTTTCACCACACCCTTGGTGTGCAGGAAGTGGTCATACCAGGCCGACAGCGCCGGATGGTTGGCCGCAACCATGGCCGCCAGCGCGGCGATGATGAGCAGGATGCCGGAGGTGCTGTCGTGCTTCAGGAAGGAATGGATGTAGGTTACGGCACGCAATGGCGGCCCGTGCCTGACCGCGGCGGGTGCGGCTGCTGCTTCCTGCTGCCCTTCCGCGCATGGCTGCCGTTCTGCCTGTGCGTTTTCGCGGGAGACGTTCATGTCGTCCTTCTTGCTCATGATCGTTGTATCCGTTCGTTCACATTGATGCGTGGGGGCGTGCACGGGATATCGGCTGTGGCCACCAATGCCGGCTCATTCAAGCTCGATGAGCAGGTCCTTTGCCTCCACCTGCTGGCCGGGCTGCACCAGCACGTGCTTCACCGTGCCGTCGGCCTCGGCGTGAATGGCGGTTTCCATCTTCATGGCCTCCAGTGTGCAGAGCACATCGCCTGCTTTCACCTGCTGGCCTTCCTGCACGGATACGGTGGAGACCATGCCCGGCATGGGCGCGCCGACGTGCTTCGGGTTGCCCGGCTCCGCCTTCGGGTGCGCGGCCCTTGCAGCAGCGCGCTTCTCCCCTTCCACGGCACGCTTCTCCACCTTCACCATGCGTGGCTCGCCATTGAGCTCGAAGAACACCTTGACGAAACCCTCCTCGTCCTCCTCGCCCACGGCCAGCAGGCGCACGTGCGGTGCCTTGCCGCGCTCCAGCTCCATCACCGTCTCGTCGCCGACGTTCATGCCGTAGAAGAAATTCTCCGTCGGCAGCACCGAGACGGGGCCAAAGCGCTCCACCTTGCGCGCATAATCGACAAAGACCTTGGGATACATGAGGTAGGAGTAAAGCTCTTCCTCGCTGATCTCGCGCCCGACCTCCTCCTCGGCCTTCTTCTTCTCCGCCTCCAGGTCGGCGGGCGGCAGGTCGGCACCGGGGCGGCCGGTGAGCGGCCTTTCGCCTTTCAGGATCTTTTCCTGCAGGGCCTTCGGCCAGCCGCCGGGGGGCTGGCCCAGCTCGCCGCGGAACATGGCCACCACCGATTCGGGGAAGGCGATCTCCTTGTCCGGGTCCAGCACGTCTTCCGGTGTCAGCCCGGCAGAGACCATCATCAGTGCCATGTCGCCCACCACCTTCGAGGAAGGCGTAACCTTGACGATGTCGCCGAACATCATGTTGACGGCGCGATACATGCGCGCCACCTCGTGCCAGCGGTCGCCCAGGCCGATGGCGCGCGCCTGTTCCTTCAGGTTGGTGAACTGCCCGCCGGGGATCTCGTGCAGATACACTTCCGAGGCGGGGCTGCGCAGGTCCGACTCGAAGGCCAGGTAACGTGCCCGCACCGCCTCCCAGTAGTTGGAGAACTCGCGGATGGTGGCGGGGTCAAGGCCACTGTCGCGCTCGGTGTTGCGCAGCGCCTCGACGATGGAGCCGAGGCACGGCTGGCTGGTCAGCCCGCTGAGCGCATCCATGGCGGCGTCGGCCGCATCCACGCCGGCCTCGGCTGCCGCCAGCACCGATGCCCCGGCAATGCCCGAAGTGTCATGGGTGTGGAAATGCACCGGCAGGCCGGTTTCCTCCTTCAGTGCCTGCACCAGTATCCGTGCTGCCGCCGGTTTCAGCAGGCCGGCCATGTCCTTGATGCCGAGGATGTGGGTGCCGGTGGCCTTCAGCTCGCGCGCCAGCCTGACGTAGTAGTCGAGGTCGTATTTCGGCCGCTCGGGGTCAAGGATGTCGCCGGTGTAGCACAGCACCGCCTCGCACACCTTGCCGGTCTTCAGCACCTCCTCGATGGAGACCTTCATGTTCTCCACCCAGTTGAGGCTGTCGAAGACGCGGAACACGTCGATGCCCGATTCGGCGGCACGGCGCACGAAACCCTGCACGACGTTGTCGGGATAGCTGGTGTAGCCCACCGCGTTGGCCCCGCGCAGCAGCATCTGCAGCAGGTGGTTGGGCATGGCTTCGCGCAGAAGGCGCAGACGCTCCCACGGGCATTCGTTGAGGAAGCGCATGGCGGTGTCGAAGGTGGCACCTCCCCAGCACTCGATGGAGAACAGCGTCGGCAGCCGGTGGGCATAGGCGCGCGCCACCTTGACGATGTCATGGGTGCGCATGCGCGTGGCCAGCAGCGACTGGTGCGCATCGCGCATGGTGGTGTCTGTCAGCAGCAGGCGCTTCTGCTGCAGCATCCATTGCGCCAGCGCTTCCGGCCCCTGTTCGTCCAGGATCTGCTTGGCCGTGCCTTCCCGCGGTGGTTCGCCGCCTTCGTGCTCCGGCACGCGGATGAGCGGCAGGTGCCTCGGCTTGGGGCGGCCACGCACCAGGTCGTTGCCGTTCACCGTTACGTCGGCAAGGTATTCCAGCAGCCGGATGGCCCGCGCCCGGGGGCGGGGGAAGCGGAACAGCTCCGGCGTTTCGTCGATGAAGCGGGTGGAATAGGTGAGGTTGCGGAACTTCTCGTGGTCGAGCAGGTTCAGCAGGAAGGGGATGTTGTTGGCCACGCCGCGGATGCGGAACTCGCGCAATGCCCGCTTCATGCGGTCTGCGGCGTCATCCGCCGTCATGCCCCAGGTGATGACCTTCACCAGCAGCGAATCGTAATAGCGGGTGATGACCGCACCGTTGTAGGCGGTGCCGGCATCGAGCCTGACGCCGAAGCCGGAGGCGGAGCGATAGCCGGTGATTCGCCCGTAATCGGGCACGAAGTTGTTGGCCGGGTCCTCGGTGGTGATGCGGCATTGCAGGGCATGGCCGAAGAGGGGGATCTCCTCCTGCGGCGGCACGCCGGTTTCGTCGATGTGGCCGATGCGCCCACCCTCGGCGATGCGTATCTGCGCCTTGACGATGTCGATGCCGGTGATTTCCTCGGTGATGGTATGTTCCACCTGGATGCGCGGGTTCACCTCGATGAAGAAGAATTCCCCGCTGTCCATGTCCATGAGGAACTCCACCGTGCCGGCGTTCACGTAACCGGCATGGCGCATCAGCTTCACCGCGGCATCGCACAGCGCGGCCCGCTGCTCGGCGGAGAGGTAGGGGGCCGGGGCGCGCTCCACCACCTTCTGGTTGCGGCGCTGCACGGAACAGTCGCGCTCGAACAGGTGCACGATCCGGCCGTGGGTGTCGCCCAGGACCTGCACCTCCACGTGGCGCGCACGCTCCACGAAGCGCTCCAGGTATACCTCGTCGTTGCCGAAGGCATTCAGCGCCTCGCGCCGGCCTTCCAGCACGTTCCTTTCCAGCTCTTCGGCAGAGCGGATGATGCGCATGCCGCGCCCTCCGCCGCCCCAGCTTGCCTTCAGCATCAGCGGATAGCCGATGTCGTCGGCAATGGCGCGGATGGCCTGCATGTCATCGGGCAGGGGAGCGGAGGCAGGCACCACCGGCGTGCCGGCCTCTTGCGCCAGCTGCCGCGCCGCCACCTTGTTGCCCAGCCGCTCCATGACCTCCGGCGGCGGGCCGATCCAGATCAGCCCGGCATCGATGACGGCGCGGGCAAAATCCGGATTCTCGGACAGG
Organism: Hyphomicrobiales bacterium; assembly: GCA_026982665.1. Taxonomy (GTDB): domain Bacteria; phylum Pseudomonadota; class Alphaproteobacteria; order Rhizobiales; family Aestuariivirgaceae; genus Thermopetrobacter. The sequence continues at coordinate 9,994 of JALSGQ010000116.1, forward strand.
AAACCATAGCCGGGGTGCACGGCATCGGCCCCCGATTCGCGGGCGATGCGGATGATGTCGTCGATGGCGAGATAAGCCTGCACCGGCCCCAGCCCGTGGCCGACAAGATAGGCTTCATCGGCCTTGAAGCGGTGCAGCGAGAGCATGTCCTCGTCGGCATAGATGGCCACCGTGGCAATGCCCTGCTCGTTGGCCGCCCGCATGATGCGGATGGCGATTTCCCCGCGGTTGGCAACGAGCAGCCTGGAGATCTTGCGCGGCGCGGCTGGCATGGTTCCTCCGGTCGCGAACGGGTCTGCAGATGGTGGCGGCCGCTGGCATGCGCTCCCGGATGGCTTGGTCGGCAGGCAGATCCGGCCCGCCCCGGTATCGCTCCCGGCCACCATGAAACATGTTCGTGGCCTGCGATAGCCGATTTCGTGCGCCCGCGCCAGTATGGGCAGGCAAAAATGCGGCAACTTGCCATAAGTCGGTGCGGAGGCTTTCATCGGGCGTGGGGGCGGGAGTATGCTGCCTTGCGGGAATCGGGACAGGGGGTGCGGAAGCGGCAGCCGCAACGGCTTGCGGAGATGGCTCATGGGCGTGAAGGAAGCTGGTGTGGCGCAGCACGGCGGGGCAGGGCCGCGGGCGCGCGGCATGAAGAACGAACAGGCAGCGCTGCCCGGCCCGGCGCAGGTGTTCCTGGCCCGTGCCTTTCGTCCGTTCTTCTTCGCGGCGGGCGTGTTTGGCGGGCTGGCGCTGCTGGTGTGGATGCTGGCGCTGGCCGGTGTCTTCCTGCCACCTTCGCACCTCGGCCCGCGCGACTGGCACGTGCACGAGATGCTGTTCGGCTTCTTCTCTGCCGCCATGACCGGCTTTCTGCTCACCGCCGTGCCCAACTGGACCGGGCGCATGCCCATCATGGGGCGGCCGCTGGCATTGCTGTTCGGCCTGTGGGTGGCGGGGCGGCTGGCGCTGTTCTTCTCCGGCATGGCGTGGATGCCCGCCGTGCTGGCAGCGGTGGTGGATGCCGCCTTCCTGGCGTTGCTGGCTGTCATCATCTGGCGGGAGATCATCGCCGGGCGCAACCGGCGCAATGTGGTGGTGGCGCTCGTCGTCAGCCTGCTGGCGCTGGTCAACGTGCTGTTTCACTTCGGCATTCTCTTCGATCCGGTGTTTGACGTGCAGGCCCTGGCGGAGCGTGCGGTGCTGGCGCTCGTCGCCGGGCTGATCATGCTCATTGGCGGGCGCATCGTGCCCTCGTTCACCCGCAACTGGCTGATGAAACAGGGCTTGCGGGACGAGCGCGGGCTGCCGGCCCCATTCGGCAGGTTCGACCGGCTGGCACTGGCGGCAGCGGTGCTGGCGCTGGCCGCATGGGTGGCATGGCCGCAGGCAGCAGTGGCCGGGGCGCTGCTGGGCATGGCCGGCGTGCTGCACCTGGTGCGGCTGCTGCGCTGGCAGGGCTGGCGCTGCCTGCGCGAGCCGCTGGTGTGGGTGTTGCATGCGGGATACCTGTGGGTGGCGGTGTGGCTGCTGCTGATGGCTGCGGCCATGTTCGGGTTGTGGCCAATGGTGGATGCCCTGCATGCGCTGAGCAGCGGTGCCATCGGCACCATGACCCTGGCGGTGATGACCCGCGCCAGCCGCGGCCATTCCGGGCGGCCATTGCAGGCAGATGGCATCACCACGCTCATTTACGTGCTGGCCATTGCCGCCGCCGTGGTGCGGATAATGGCAGAACTGCTGCCGACAATGATGGCCTGGCACCTTTCGGCCAGCCTGCTGCTGGCGGCCTTGTGGCTGTTCGCTGCAAGCCATGCGCCCATGTTCTTTCGCCCGCGGGTGGATCAGTTTCCGCCGCGCCGCTGAAAGGCCGCCGGTGATCACCTGGCAGGGCGGCGGCTGGCTGTTTCGTGGCAGACCGCCATGCAAGGCTGTCGAGGAACAGCTGTTGCCGACGCTCCGGCAGCGGAGTAGGGTGCCACCAGCCTGAACAGGGGAAGGCATCGGGGGCAGAAACATCATGGCCGGAACATCATGGAATATCTCGACACCCTGATGCAGCAGTGGCCGCTCTGGCGTGATCGCATTCTCGACACGCTGCTGGGCTGGGCCACTTCGCCGCAATTCTACTCGCAAGTGGGCGCAGTGGTGCTGGCCTGGCTGCTGGCACCTCTGCTGGCACGCATCATCAACGCCCGCATCACCGCACTGGGGCTGGCGGAAAAGGGCAGGGGCATCTTCCGCCGTGCCGGGCAGCTGGTGGAAAGCCTGCGCGGCCTCATGCGCCCGCTGGTGATGGTCATCCTGCTGGCGGTGGCCGTAACGGTGCTGGATGCCGCCGTCGGCTCCAGCTGGCTGGCGCGGCTGGCACAGAGCGCGGTGCTGGTGTGGCTGCTTTATACTGCCATCAACAGCTACATCACCAACCCGATGCTGCGCACCGCCGCCATCTGGGTGGGCATTCCGGTGGCAACATTGCACGTGTTCGGCTGGTATGACGATGTCGTCGCCTTTCTTGACGGCATATCGCTGAGCGTCGGCAACATTCGCCTCTCCCTCTACTTCCTGCTGAAGGCCGCCGTTTTCGGCGGGCTGTTCTTCTGGCTGGGGCGCATCACCTCCGAGGCCGGGCGCAACGTCATCCAGAAGCAGGAAGCCATGGACCGCGGCCTGCGCGAGCTGTTCACCCGCCTGTTCGAGATCGCCCTGTATTTCGTCATCTTCATCCTGCTGCTGCAGGTGCTGGGGGTGGACCTTACCGCGCTGGCTATCTTTGGTGGTGCGCTGGGCGTCGGCCTTGGGTTCGGCCTGCAGCAGATCGCTGCCAACTTCATCTCCGGCATCATCGTGCTGCTGGAGCGTTCCATCGTGGTGGGAGACTACGTGGAGCTGGAGGACGGCAAGGCCGGCATCATCAAGAACATCAACATCCGCTCCACCGTGCTGGAAACCTTCGACGGCAAGGAGATCGTGGTGCCCAACGAGCGCTTCATCACCCAGCGCTTCGTCAACTGGACGCACGACGATCCGCGCCAGCGCTACGAGGTGGAGTTCATGGTGAGTTATGACACCGACCTGCACAAGGTGCCGCCCATCATCGAGGAAGCGGTGCTGAAGCATCCGCGCGTGCTCACCGAGCCGGAACGGCCCGACTGCGAGCTGCGCGAATTTGCCGATCATGGCGTGAAGTTCGGCGTGGAGTTCTGGGTGGAGGGCCTGGATGACGGGCCCAACAAGTTTTCCTCCGACGTGCTGTTCCTCGTCTGGGATGCGCTGAAGGAGAACGGCATCACCATCCCCTATCCGCGCCGCGAGGTGGTGCTGCTGAACGAAGGGACAAAAGCACCTGCCGCGTCTTCCGCCAACACCTTGGCTGGTGCATGATATGGGCGGGTGCATGATGTGCATGCCACGGCAATGATGCCGGTTGCGGCAGGGCAGGGGAGGAGCTGGCGACATGGCGCATGTCATCCTGGTGCTGGGAGGGGCGCGCTCCGGCAAGAGCCGCCATGCCGAGAGCCTGGCGCTCGCTCATGCCGGGCGGCGCGTGTATGTGGCCACGGCGCGTGCTGCCGACGAGGAGATGCGCCAGCGCATTGCCGAACACCGGCGGCGGCGCGAGGGGGACGACTGGCTGCTGGTGGAGGAGCCGCTGGACCTGGCGCAGGCATTGCGCCGGCATGCCGCCGAAGACAGCTTCGTGCTGGTGGACTGCCTGACGCTGTGGCTGACCAACCTGATGCTGGAGCAGCGCGACGTGGGTGCGCAGGTGGAAGAGCTGGCGGAATTGCTGCCGGCGCTGCCCGGCACGGTGTGCATGGTATCCAACGAGGTGGGCATGGGCATCGTGCCCGACAATGCGCTGGCCCGCTGTTTCCGCGACGAGGCCGGCTTTGCCCACCAGTTGCTGGCGCAGGTGGCGGATGAGGTGGTATTCATGCTGGCCGGCCTGCCCATGCACCTGAAGGGCGGCGCGCGGCGGAACTGATCGGAATGATGCATTTCGCCACCTGCCAGCGTGGCCGGACTGCACGCGCCTTTCGGTGATGTTTGCTCAGCCTTGCGGCGTGCGCTGCGCCAGCCAGATGCCCAGCAGGATGATGCCCATGCCGGCCAGTTGCAGCGGCTGCAGGGCCTCGTGCAGCCACAACCAGCCGAACACTGCCGCCAGCGCCGGCTGCAACAGCAGGCCGAGGGAAGAGAAGGAAACCGGCAGGTGCGCCAGCGCCTGTGCAATCAGCCCCTGTCCCACCACCTGCGAAACCACTGCCAGCCCCAGCAGTGCCGCCAGCCCGCCAAGGGTGCCGGGCAGCAATGGCATGTTGGCCGCGCCTTTAAGCAGCAACGCCGCGGCACCCAGCAGCAGGGCGGCGAACAGCGAGCTGAAGGCCATGATGGAAAGCACGCCCAGCCGCTGCCGCAGTCGCGAGATGGCAAGCAGGTAGCCGGCATAGAAGAAGGCGACGAGCAATGCCAGCAGGTCGCCGCCGATATTGTTGTTGCTGACGGTGGCATGGGCAGATGCCGCTGCGCTGTTGATGATGACGATGACCGCGCCCGTGAGCGCCAGCACCAGCCCGGCCACGAAGTGCAGGCCGATGCGTTCATTGAAGAACAGCCACGCCACCAGCGTTACGATGACCGGTGCAAGGTTGGGGAACAGGGTGGCGTTGGCCACCGATGTCATGCCGATGGAAACGTGCCACACGCCGAGGTCGGCAGCGAAGAATCCCCCTGCAAGCGCCAGCAGCAGCCAGTCGCGCCGTGCCCTTGGCAGCCGGGCCGCGGCGCGCTCGGTCCTGCTGCTTGCGCCGTGGCTGCCATGCCCTGGCAGCATGAACGGCAGCAGCAATGGCAGCAGGAAGAAGGGCACCGCCAGCCCCGTGCGCCAGAAGGCGCTGGCCAGTGGCCCCACGTCTGCCAGCCTCACGAAGATGGGCGAGAGCGATATGCCCACCGCTCCGGCAAACAGGGCGATCAGCGCCAGCAGCCGCAAGTGTTGCG
>JALSGQ010000117.1 GCA_026982665.1 Hyphomicrobiales bacterium
CATCACACACGTTTTCGCGGCGCAACGCAACAGGCATGTTGACAGGCAAGGCCGGGCTTGCGCTCATGCAGGCAGCGACATGAAGGATGCAGCCGGCCACGCAGGCAAGGTCCGCTCAGGGCCACGTTCAGGGCCAGTCGAACCAGACCGCCACGGCAGCCAGCAGCAGTGCCAGCAGCAGGCTGGCCAGGAACATGCGGATCATCAGCCTCAGCGTGCGGACAATGAAGATTTGCCACCAGGGCTGCTGGCCGCCTGTTTCATGCAGTGTGGTGTTCTCGTCCTGCATCATGCATGTGCTCCCTGCATTCCGGCATCCCGGCGCAGACGGCAGGCGTCAATCCGCGCCTGTCGCCGTCTTGCCATTCATATTGCAAAAATGCCATACTTCCCGTCGCGAATGGCGGAATGCATCATGAGCCGGGGGCATCACCTCCCGCTCATGACATGAGACCGGCCAGTGCCGGTTCCAGCGCCAGGGGAACGGAGCATGAGCATGGCTTCGACGTCCAGGCCGGCGGAGGAAGGGGGATCCGCCGATAAAGCCAACAATACAGCGGATTATGACGCGCTGTTCAAGGGCAGCTTAAGGGGGCTGCTGCAATGGGCGCAGTTCGAGGCACTGTGGGCGCGCTTGCGGGCAGCACCCGATGGCTGGTATGTGCGTGATTTCAAGGCGCGCGGGATTCCCGAACAGCCGCTGTCTTCACAAGCCTTCCTGCAGTTTCTCGATGAAGCCGAGGATTTCCTGCGCAAGCGCCACCGCGAGGAATACTGTGGCTTCATCTACCTGGATGATCTCGAACACCCCAGCTTCATCAAGGTGTTCGATCCGCGCAAGATGGGCAGTGCCTGTGGCTGTGGCGGTGCGGTGCAGCCGCGCTGGACGATCTCGCGCCAGTTGCCGCGCCTGGCGGATGATGGGGGCGATACCGGCGGCAGAAACCGCAAGGATACCGAGGGCGGCAGCTCCGGAGGCGGCTGGTTGCGGCGGCTGTTCGGTGGATGACAGGGGGAGGCGGCGCACGGCGGCCGCAGGCGGAAGAGGGCGGACATGACCCTGCAGGACAACGGCGCTACCAACGGCCTGACGGAAGAGGATCTGCAGGTCCTGCGCGGGATTTCCCTGTTTGCCGGCATTGACGATGCCGAACTGCTGGAGGTGCTGGGCGGAGCCATGCCGCGCATTCATCCGCGCGGGCGGGTGCTGTTCCAGCACGGTGAGCGGGCGGATGCCTTCTACATCATCCTGGGCGGGCTGGTGAAGGTGATGCGCCACACGGCCGATGGCAACGAGGTAATCCTTGGCGTCTTCGGGCAGGGAGCAGCCATTGCCGAGGCCACCCTGTTCCTGGGGCGCAGGTATCCTGCCACTGCCGAGGTGGCGGCCGATGCCCGCCTGCTGCGGGTGGATATCGAGCATTTCCGCCAGGTGCTTGTGAGTCGCCCGGAGCTGGCGCTGAACATGCTGAAGGCGGCCTATCAGCGCATCGGCTACCTGGTGTCGGAGCTGGAACGGCTGAAATCGCAGACCGGCAGCCAGCGGGTGGCGGATTTCATCCTCGAGCTGTGTCCTGATGATACCGCGGGCGAGGCGCACATAGACTTGCCTTACGAAAAGGGGCTGATTGCCGCGCGGCTGGGCATGAAGCCGGAGAGCTTCTCCCGCGCGCTGAAGCGCCTGCGTGAGATGGGCGTGGAAATTCACCGCGACCACGTGCGCGTGCCGGATGTTTCCGCGCTGCGCCATTTCGTTGAGACCGGGGAAATCGTCCGTCCCGCGCCTGCGGGCTGATCGAGGGCAGAACGGCTGCCAGCCCCCCGTGCAGGGCATAGTGCCTGCCCGTGTATCAAGGGCATGGCCGGGGGCTGCATCGCCGAAATGCACCACCACATGCCGGAAGCTGCATCGGACATGCTTGCAGAGAGGCGTTTTCCCGTGTTTGGAAACAGCAGCGAGCACTGCTGCCACTGCATGATCGGTAACATGTCATTCGCAGCGGTGCCTGAGAGGATGCCAAGGTGCAGGAATGCCGGTTTCATGACCATCATGCATGAAAAGACCTTTTCCGTCGCCCCGATGGTGGACTGGACGGATCGCCACTGCCGCTACTTTCATCGGCTGCTGAGCCGCCGCGCCGTGCTCTACACGGAGATGCTGGCCGCAGCCGCCGTGCTGAAGGGTGATCGTGCCCGGCTGCTGGATTTCAATGCCGAGGAACACCCGGTGGTGCTGCAGCTTGGCGGCTCCGACCCGGCGGAAATGGCCGAGGCTGCGGCCATTGGTGCCGAGTGGGGCTATGATGCCATCAACATCAATGTCGGCTGTCCGTCCGACAAGGTGCAGAAGGGCCGTTTCGGTGCAGTGCTGCTGAAGGAGCCGGAAACGGTGGCGGCCTGTGCCGCAGCCATGCGTGATGCCGTGCGCGCAACCGGGCGCAACACGCCCATTACCGTGAAATGCCGGGTGGGTGTCGATGATGTCGATTCGGACGAGCACCTGGAACGTTTCATCGGGCAGGTGGCGGCGCAGGGGGTGCGGACCTTCGTCATCCATGCCCGCAAGGCACTGCTCAAGGGCCTGAGCCCGAAGGACAATCGCACCGTGCCGCCGCTGGATCATGCCCGCGTGCATCGCATGAAGGAGCGGTTTCCGCAGCTGGAGATCATCATCAACGGCGGATTGCAGAGCATGGCCGAATGCCGCGAGCAGCTGGCAAAGGTGGATGGCGTGATGCTGGGCCGCGCGGCCTATCAGACGCCGTGGCTGCTGGCATCCGTCGATGCCGGGCTGTTTGGCCTGCAGCCGCCGGTGGATGATCGCATCCAGGCGCTGGAGCGCTTCATCCCCTACGTCGAGGCGCGGCTGGCCGAGGGCGTGCCGCTGAATGCCATGACGAAGCACATCCTCGGCCTGTTTCACGGCCAGCCCGGCGCACGTGCCTTCCGCCGGATCCTGAGCGAGGAAGCACCGCGGAATCCTGCCGACATTGGCGTGCTGCGCCGTGCGCTGGATGCGGTGCGCGAGCCTGCGGCAGCGGCGGCGGAGTAGGGAGTGCCGCCGCGGCAAGCCAGGGGCTGCCTCAACCTTCCAGCAGCGTCCGTCCACGCCGCACCAGCCGGGCATCCGGCTGGCCGACGGCGGTGTTGTCCTTCCCCGCATGGTCCAGGGCCGAGAGCACCACGCGCATGGCTTCCAGCCGGGCGCGGCGCTGGTCGTTGGCGTCGATGACTGTCCACGGGGCCGTGTCGGTGTCGGTGTGGCGGAAGATGTCGGCAATGGCGCGGGAATACTCATCCCACCTGCCCACGGCGGCATGGTCGATGGGCGAGAGCTTCCAGCTCTTCAGGATATCGGTCTTGCGCTCGTAAAAGCGCTTCAGCTGCTCTGCGCGGCTGAGGGTGAGCCAGATCTTGATCAGGCGGATGCCTTCGCGCACCAGCATGGCCTCGAAGCGCGGTGCCTCGTCGAAGAACGCCTGCCATTGCTCTTCGCTGCAGAAGCCCATGACGCGTTCCACGCCGGCGCGGTTGTACCAGGAACGGTCGAAGAAGACGATTTCGCCGCTGGTGGGCAGGTGCGCCACGTAGCGCTGGAAATACCATTGCCCACGTTCCGCATCCGTCGGTTTCGGCAGCGCCACCACCCGTGCCGCGCGCGGGTTGAGGTGGCGCGTGAAGCGGCGAATGGTGCCGCCCTTGCCGGCGGCATCGCGTCCCTCGAAGATGATGACGATGCGCTCGCCCGCCTTGCGCACGTGTGCCTGCAGCTTCACCAGCTCTGCCTGCAGGGCGCGCAGCTGCTTGCGGTAGTCCTTCTTCGCGATGGGTGCGTCATATGCGTAGCCCGGCCCTTCGGGAAAGGCGAGGCGGGCGACTTGCGGCGGCAACTGGTCGAACTCCAGCGACCACAGCTCGGCCGGCACGGCGGCTTCTTCCGCCGATGGCGCAAAGGCGGCAGGTATTGGATGGGCTGGCGATGATGAAGCAGGCATGCCGGTGGCCTCCCGTCTTGTGTTGATTGCACGTGCCGGGAGAATGCCCGCATCGCAAGCATGGGGCAACAGGGAGGATCAACGCGGCCTGCCCTCGAGGGGGCAGGCCAGGTGGATGGAAAAAGGCCGGAGGGGCATGCCCTCCGGCCTTTCGGCATTCATGTCTTGCCGTCGGCAGCTTCAGTAATAGCGGCGCTTGGTGGCTGCCACCAGCCGCGCATACTTGCGGGCCATGCGGTTCGGGCGCTTGGCATACAGCCCGGCGTTGTGCTTCCACACGCCACCGCGCCTGATGGCCATGGCCAGGTGCTTCATGCCCCAGTAGGCACCGGTGGAGCAGCGCAGCAGGTTGCGGATGGGACCACGATAACCGATGCTCCGGGCCGTTGCCGGCTTGATCTGCAAAAGGCCCAGTTCACCGGCAGCGCCACGGGCCGAGCAGCGAAAGCCGCTCTCCACCCGGCATACCGCCAGTGCCGTGGAGACGGGCACGCCGAACTTGCGTGCGGCATTGCGGCAGGCATTGTAGCCGGCGCGGCGCGAAGTGCGCACGGGTGCCCTGTTCCGGCGCGTTGCCGCCTTGCGCACGCGGTTCCCGTTGCGGACGGCTGCCTTGCGGGCAGCTGCCCCGCGCGTGGTGCGCGCCGGTTGTGCATTCAGGCGGCCGCTCAGCATCGAACGGCCGGAGTTGAAGTTGTATTTCTTTGCCTGAACGGCAGTGCTGCGGGTTTCCGCCTGCGCCGGCAGCATCATCCCTGCGCCCAGCGCCAGCACGGCACCGATCATCAGCAGTTTGCGCATGTATCATCTCCTGTTGCTTCGCCATGCCCCCTTGCCGGCCATGCAGCACATGGCCGGGACAGTTCTCGGAAACGGAATGGCACTGGCCATTTCCCCAAGCCTGTCCGGGCAAGGCGTGTGATGCATTCACCATGCCGCGCATGCCGGGCAATTCTGCCACCTGCGCGCGGCAACGCTGGCGGCCTAAAGAGGCGAATCATGGCGGAAATGGGGAAAGGGGAGCAGTTTCATCAGAATATTCGAATCTTCTGATGATGACTGTTGCAAAAATACCACACCTTTCCGCAAGGCGGATGAATTGGGACAATTTTGTGCGATATTTCAGCAAATTTCAGCAACAAGGCCCGCTCCGGCATGAAGCGGGCCTTGTGATCGTGTTCAGGACAGTTCCGCCAGGGCGCTGCTGCACCACGGCATGTTCATCACCGCATGGGCTGGCGGGTTCAGGCCGTGGCGGGGTTTTCCTGCAGGCCCAGCAGGCGGATCATCATGGCCCGCAGCAGGCCATAGGGTGCCAGCAGCACGGTGGCCATCAGCAGCTTCACCACCAGGTCTCCCAGTGCCCAGCTCACCCAGCGCGGTGCTTCCAGCGGCAGGATGCCAAGCAGCGGCGCGGAGGCAATGGCGAAATCGTCGTTGGGGCCGATGAAGGCGAAGCTGGCGGCAAATGCCAGCGAGAAGAAGACGAAGGTATCCACCACCGAGCCGATGACGGAAGAGGCCATTGGCGGCACCCACCAGCGCGGCGATTGCCGCAGGCGGTTGAAGACCGCCACGTCCAGCAGCTGCGCCACCAGGAAGGCGGAACCAGATGCGATGGCGATGCGCGGATTGGCCAGCCATATGGACAGCACCACCGCCAGGGCAAAGCCGGCATAGACCACCTTGCGCGCCGCTGCCGGGCCGAAGAAGCGGTTGACCAGATCCGTAACCAGGAAGGTAACGGGATAGGTGAAGGCTGCCCAGGTGAGCAAATCGCCCAGCTTCAGCGGGCCGATGCCGCCCTGCAGCGGAAACTGCACCAGGTAGTTGGACAGCGCGACGATGAAGGCCATGGCGGCAATGCCGGCGATGATGCCGGGCAGCCGCCAGGTCTCGTTGTGCGTGGTGATGGACTGGTTCATGCTGTTACGCTCCTGCGGAAGATCCCGGCATCAGCCAACGATCTCCGCTCCGTCGAAGCACATGGCGATCTCCTTGGCGGCGTTTTCCGGGCTGTCGGAGCCGTGCACGGAGTTGGCCTCGATGTTCTCGGCAAACTCGGCGCGAATGGTGCCTTCCGCCGCCTCCTCCGGGTTGGTGGCACCCATCACCTCGCGATAGCGGGCAATGGCGTTTTCACCTTCCAGCACCATCAGCACGATGGGGCCGGAGGTCATGAAAGCCACCAGGTCCTGGTAGAATGGACGTTCCCTGTGCACCTCGTAAAACTTTTCGGCCTGATATTTCGTCCAGCGGACGCGCTTCATGGCCACCACCTTCAGGCCGGCATCCTGGATCTTCGCAAGGATCTTGCCTTCCAGGTTGCGGCGGGTGGCATCCGGCTTGATGATGGAGAGCGTGCGCTCGGTCATGATAGGCTATCCCCTGCTTCTGGCCCGCATGCAGCGGACGGTTTTCCTGTTCCTGAGGTGGATGACGGCGCTGCCTTGCGCCGCCGTCTCGCCTGCGGCTTATAGAGGAGCGTCATGCCGCGGCGCAAGGGTGTGCGCGGGCCGGGCAGGCGAACTGCAAGGCGGGGGTTGCGGGCTTTCTGGCGCGCCGGGGACAATCCTTCCGCCATTTCATGCCGCCGGCATTGATTGCATCAGGGGTTTTTGCGATAGTGCGCGCACACGGGTGCGATGCCTGCACGTCTGCCAGTGATATGTCCGGTAATGTTGCCGCTGATCTGGCAATGGTGTGCGAAACGCCTTGCACCTGAGCGAGAAATGCAAGTGCAATCAGGGTGAGAGAAACACATGGGTGCATTTTCCATCTGGCACTGGCTCATCGTGCTGGTCGTGGTGCTGCTGCTGTTTGGCGGCTCCGGCAAGATTTCCCAGCTGATGGGCGACATGGCCAAGGGCATTCGCAGCTTCAAGAAGGGGCTGACGGAGGATGACGAGGCCGACAGCGCCAAGGGCGAGGAAAAAAAGGCGCTGGAGAACAAGCGCCAGGCGGATGCGGGCCAGTCCACCACTGCCAGTGGCGAGAAGACGGGCACGCAGGGCTGAAAGGCAGGCTGGCACCGCCCGGCTGCCGGCCGGAGTGCCGAAGCACTGCTCCAGGCGTTTGCTGCCTGTCGGGCCATTGCGGCAATCCGGAGCATGTGGGCCGGCAGGGGATGCAGCACCTTGCGCCGTTGCCTGCCCTGAGATGCTGGCAGGGTGCATGCCGGGGCGGCTTTCCGCTGATGCACTTTCCGCTGATGCAGGTGCCGGAGCGGCGTGGCAAGGGCGTTGGGCCGTCTGCGGCAGCCTGCGGATGATGAAACACCAGGAAGCGGCGGGCCATGTTCGATTTCGGTATCGGCACCTCCGAGTTGTTGCTCATCGCCATGGTGGCGCTCATCGTGGTGGGGCCGAAGGAACTGCCTGGCCTGATGCGCACCATCGGCCAGTGGGTGGGCAAGGTGCGCGCGCTCGCTGCCGACTTTCAGGGGCACCTGGACCGGCTGGCCGACGAGAGCGGCGTGAAGGAGGTGAAGGAAAAGGTCGAGAAGGACATTGGCGACCTCTCCATCGAGGACCTGGATCGCGAGTTCAACGCCATCGAGCGCGAGATGCGTGAACAGCTGGCCGAGGGAGCGCAACGGCGCGATGGGCCGAAGGTGGCCGATGACGAGGACCTGATCGAGGAAGAGGAGCGGCCCCTGCCGAAGACGCTTGACCTGGACGCCGAGGGGGCTGGTGAAAAGAAGAGCGGGAAAATCGCTGATGCCGGTGGCGCTGCCAAGGCGAAGGAAGCTCCATCGGGCAAGCAGGCGGAGGGTGGCCCCGTTGCTGCCGAGGATGGTGTGAACGAGGCTGGCCGGAAGGCGGGTGAAAAACGGAAAAACACGGTTGCCGCCGGGGAATGATTTTCTGCCAATCCCTCACCCTGCAGGCAGCCAGGACGGAAGGCGACTGAAACAGGCATGAGCAGCACCGATGTAGCCGAGAAGACATCCGCGCAACCGCCGGCGGAACCGCCGCGGGAAGAGCCGGACGAGGTGGAGGCGTCCAGGGCGCCGCTCATCGAGCATCTCATCGAGCTGCGCCAGCGCCTCATCTATTCCCTCATCGGCTTCGTCATCGCCTTCGTCATCGGCTTCTATTTTGCCAATCCCATCTTCAACTTCCTGCTCATTCCCTACAAGTGGGCCATTGGCGATGCGCAGAAGCTGCACCTCATCTTCACCGCGCCGCAGGAGTTCTTCTTCACGCAACTGAAGATCGGCATGTTCTTCGGCCTGTTCATGGCCTTTCCGCTCATTGCCGTGCAGATCTACAAGTTCGTCGCGCCCGGGCTTTACAGGCACGAGCGCGCCGCCTTCCGCCCCTATCTCATCGCCACGCCGCTGCTCTTCCTGCTGGGTGCGGCGCTGGTGTTCTTCTTCATCCTGCCGGTGGCGTTGAAGTTCTTTGCCAGCTTCCAGCAGACCGGCGAGGGCGGCAGGGCCACCATCGACCTGCTGCCGAAGGTTTCCGAATACCTCTCGCTGGTGATGACCCTCATCCTCGCCTTCGGCGTCGCCTTCCAGCTGCCCGTCATCCTCACCCTGCTGGGGCGCGTGGGCATCGTCAGTGCCGAGCAGCTGCGCCGGGGGCGGCGCTACGCCATCGTCGCCGTGGTTGTCATTGCCGCCATCTTCACCCCGCCGGACCCGTTCTCGCAGATCGGGCTCGCCATTCCCATGGTGGGACTGTATGAGCTGGCCATCTGGGTCGTTGCCCGCAGCGAGCGCAAGCGGGCACAGCAGACGGGCGACGATGCCGCCTGAACATGCCATAGTCCGCCTGACGAGGGGATGATTCGCGCCGTGGCCCGGGGCATGATGAGCATGTGCCACGGCATGACTGCTGCGGGGAAAATACCATGTTCGACATCCGCTGGATCCGCGAAAACCGCGAGGCCTTCGACCGTGGCATGCAGCGCCGCGGGCTTCAGCCACAGGCCGAACGCCTGCTGGAGATCGACGAGGAGCGCCGCAAGCTGCTGACCGAGCTGCAGGAGCTGCAGAACCGCCGCAACGCCGCCTCGAAGGAAATAGGCGCGGCGATGAAGGCGGGCGAACGGGAACGTGCCGAGGCGCTGAAGGCCGAGGTGGCGGAAATGAAACGGCGCCTGCAGGCGCTGGAGGACGCCGCCCGCGAGGTGGAGGAGAAGCTGCGCGCCGCGCTTTCCGAGCTGCCGAACATTCCGCTTGACGAGGTGCCCGATGGCGAGAGCGAGGACGACAACGTGGAAGTGCGCCGCGAGGGCACGCCGCGTGCGTTCGACTTCGAGCCAAAGGAGCACTGGCAACTGGGCGAGGCGCTGGGGATGATGGACTTCGAGGCGGCGGCGAAGCTTTCGGGTAGCCGCTTCGTGGTGCTGAAGGGAGACCTTGCGCGGCTGCAGCGGGCGCTGGCGCAGTTCATGCTGGATGTGCAGACGCGCGAGCACGGCTACGAGGAAGTCTGGCCGCCGCTGCTGGTGCGCGATGACGCGCTGTTCGGCACCGGCCAGCTGCCGAAGTTTGCCGAGGACCTGTTCCGCACCACCGATGACCGCTGGCTCATCCCCACCGCGGAAGTGCCACTGACCAACCTGGTGCGCGAGAGCATTCTGCCACAGGATGCATTGCCGCAGCGCTATTGCGCGCTCACGCCGTGCTTCCGTTCCGAGGCCGGGGCGGCAGGGCGCGACACCCGCGGCATGATCCGCCAGCACCAGTTCGACAAGGTGGAGCTGGTGAGCATCACCACGCCGGAAGAGGGCAGGGCGGAGCTTGACCGCAAGCTCGCCTGTGCGGAGGATATCCTGAAGCGGCTGGGGCTGCCCTATCGCGTCATGCTGTTGTGCGCGCAGGACATGGGCTTCTCCGCGCAGATCACCTTCGACCTGGAAGTATGGCTGCCGGGGCAGGGGAAATATCGCGAGATCTCTTCCGTCTCCCTGTGCGGGGACTTCCAGGCGCGGCGCATGAACGCCCGCTACCGCCCGCAGGACGAGAAGAAGCCGCGGTTCGTGCACACGCTGAACGGCTCCGGCCTTGCCGTGGGGCGTGCGCTCATCGCGGTGATGGAGAACGGCCAGAACGAGGATGGCTCCATCACCATTCCCGAGGCCTTGCGCCCCTACATGGGCGGGCAGGAGATGATCGGGGGCTGAAGGACAGGCAGAAACATGCCGCCCCCATTGCCTGTCTGCCTGCAATCGCTACATTCATGAGAAGAGAGATGCCGCTGAGCGGGGGCATTGCCGTCAGCGGCATCGGTTGCCGAACAAGCCTGCCGTTTTGGCAATGGAGGCCGCATGCCCGATCCCGATGCCATTGCCCGGCTCATCATGCAGCTGCGCCAGCACGGCATTCGCGATGCCCGTGTGCTGGAGGCCATCGAGAAGACGCCGCGAGAGCTGTTCGTGGAAGATGACTGGCAGGCGCAGGCATGGGAAGACACCGCACTTCCCATCGCCTGCGGGCAGACCATCTCGCAGCCCTACATTGTCGCCTTCATGACCGAGCAGCTGGATGTTCAGCCGCATCACCGGGTGCTGGAAGTGGGCACCGGCTCCGGCTACCAGGCGGCGATACTGGCGCGGCTGGCGCGGCGGGTGTTCAGCGTGGAGCGCCACCGGCCACTGCTGGAGCAGGCGCGCCGGCGTTTCCGTGCGCTGGGGCTGGAGAACATCGAGACGCGGCTGGGCGATGGCATGCGTGGCTGGCCGGAGGCCGCGCCATTCGACCGCATCATCGTTACCGCCGCGGCACGCCAACCGCCACCGGCCCTGCTGGAGCAGCTGGCGCAAGGCGGCGTCATGCTGATTCCGCTGGATGACCCTCTGCACGACTATCAGCAGCTGGTGCGCATCCGCCACACGCCACAGGGGTTCGAGCGCGAAACGCTTCTGCCGGTGCGCTTCGTGCCACTGCTGCCCGGCATGCCGCGGCGGGAAAATGCGTCGGAGACCATACGGCAGCAGGCTGATGACAATGCCGAGAGGAACGGGGAGGCATGAGCGCGCAGGGCGACGTGCTGCCGAACATCCTGCTGCCCGTCATTGCCTTGTTCGTGGCTGTTGTGCTGTTGCACCCGACACTGCTGCGCAGCCCCCTGTGGCGCGCCACCATCACGCCACTGGCCTCCATCATCGGTTCCGGTTTTCTCATCGCCGCACCCCTGTTGGCCGAAGTGGCAGGCAGCCAGGCAGCGTTGGCAATGCTGGGCATCGTGTTGCTGGCGCTGATGATTGGCGGCATCATCCGTTTCAACATCGCCCATGCAGAACCCCTGCAGCGTTCAGGCAGCGATACTGTCGTTGTTCGACTGGGGAATGCAGGCGACGTGGCGCTGGCATTGGCCTATGTCATTTCTGTTGCTTTCTACATTCGTCTGCTGGCAGCCTTTGCGCTGTCCATGACACCGTGGGGCAATGCGGCACTTGCCGCCGACATGCTGGCCAGCGTGGTGCTGGCGGCCATTGGTCTGCTGGGCTGGTGGCGTGGGTTTCATGGGCTGGAATGGACGGAACTCGTTGCCGTTTCCATCAAGCTGTCCATCATCGCGGCATTGCTGGCAGGGCTGTTGTGGCACGACATTGCCAATAGCGCATGGGCGGCAACGGGCAGCAGCGCCGAGATGACACTGGTGGAGCGCCTGCGCATGCTGGCCGGCATGCTGCTCATCGTGCAGGGTTTCGAGACTTCGCGCTACCTTGGGCATGCCTATTCGCCAACATTGCGCCGACGCAGCATGCTGCTGGCGCAGCTGCTGGCTGGCGTCATCTACGTGGGGTTCGTGCTGCTGGTGCAGCCATTGCTGCAATATCTGCCGCATGGGCAGGCGGATGAGACGGCCATCATCTCCCTGGCCGGGCAGGTGGCTGCCGTATTGCCGTGGATGCTGGTGGTGGCGGCGCTGATGAGCCAGCTTTCCGCTGCCATTGCCGATACGGCCGGTGCCGGCGGGCTGCTCTCCCAGGTGGCGCGCGCCAGCCACCGGACATTGCCGCAGCACCGTGCCTATCCGCTGCTGACGGTGGCTGCGATCATGCTCATCTGGCTGTTCGACATCTTCGAGGTGGTGGCTATCGCCTCGCGCGCCTTTGCCTTCTACTACATGGTGGAGGCGCTGCTGGCCTGGCGCGTGGCGCGGTTGCTGCCGGCAAGGGAGCGACGCATCTGGCATGTCCCGGCATTCGTGCTCATGGCACTGTTGCTGCTGCTGGTGGTATTGTTTGCGCGTGCGGCTGGCGGCTGAGACGAATGCCATTGTGTGCCAACGCTGTTACTCCACCCCAACGGGCCACATCAGCGATAGCTGGAGAAGACGCGCGACTGGCCCTTGCCGAAGGTAACGACATCATAAGGTTCGGTGCGGCCGTTCTCCATGCCCGGAGAGCCGGACACCATGCCCGGAACCGACAGCCCGGCAACCTGCGGGCGCTCCTTCAGCAGGCGCTTCACGTCCTGTGCCGGCACATGGCCCTCGATGACATAGCCGTCGATGATGGCGGTGTGGCAGGATGCCTTGTCATCCGGCACACCGGCGAGTTTCTTCACCATCGTCAGGTCGTCGATGTCGCGCGCCTGCACGCTGAAGCCGGCGGCGCGCATGTGGTCTATCCACTTGCCGCAGCAGCCACAGGTGGGAGACTTCCACACCTGCATCACCGGCAACGGCTTCTCTTCCGCCAGCGCCGCGCCGCTGATGCCGTTGTGTGGCAGGGCAGTGGCAACAAGCATGGTTGCAGCGGCGGCGGCAAGGAACGGAATACGGAGCATGATCGTTTCTCCCGGCAATCTGGTGTGAAACCGACACAGGACGGACACATGCCATCCTACACGGCCGGGTCAGCATGGCGGAAATGACATTCCGTTGAGCGGGGCATCATGCGCGAATGCGGTTGCTCTCGCAGGTTGCGGGGCAGGGCCTTTGTTCAGCAGCACCATCGTTCAGTCGCAATAGCGGAACTGCTCGGCAATCACCTTTTCGGTCAGCGAGCGTTCGGGGTCGAACAGCAGGCGGGCGGCCAGGCTCCTGTCCTGCACCACGTCCACCTCCAGCACGTTGCGGTATTCGCGGTTGTCTGCCACGGCCGCCACCGGCCGCTTCTCCACTTCCAGAACGCGCACCGAGACCCGGGCCGTGTCCGGCAGGATGGCCCCGCGCCAGCGCCGCGGGCGGAAGGGGCTGATGGGCGTGAGCGCCAGCAGCGGGGAATCGATGGGCAGGATGGGACCGTGGGCAGACAGGTTGTAGGCCGTGGAGCCCGCCGGCGTGGCGATGATCAGCCCATCGCACACCAGCTCCTGCATGCGCACCTTGCCATCCACGCAGATGCGCAGCTTTGCCGCCTGATGACGCTGGCGGAACAGCGAAACCTCGTTGAAGGCCAGCGCTTCATGCTCCTGCCCCTGCACATCGCGCACGTGCATGCGCAAGGGGTGGATTTCCGTCTCCACCGCCCGGGCGATGCGCCGGGGCAGATCATCGGCGCGGTATTCGTTCATCAGGAAGCCCAGCGAGCCGCGGTTCATGCCGAAGATGCGCTTGTTTGTGCCCAGCAGCTCATGCATGGTGTGCAGCATCAGGCCATCACCACCCAGCGCCACCACCACGTCAGCCTGCTGCACGGGCACCACCTGATAGCGCTGGCGCAGCTCCTCTTCCGCGGCGCGGGCTTCCGGCGTGTCGGCGGCGATGATGGCGATCTTCATGTCCTTCACGCCTGCATCATCTCCGGGCGTGCCGACTTCGGCAGAAGCATCCATGCCGGGCGCTCCCTTCATCCTGTCGTCGTTCATGTCATCGTCCGCTTGCATCGCAGCATGCCGCCTGAAGGGGCGTTCGCCGCCAAGGTGCCTCTTGCGCCCGTGCATAGCGCAAAAAGGGTGGTTGCGGAAAGTTTTGGGCAGGCGCGGACATTTTTCTTCAAATTGAAACCGTTTCTTAACGCTGCCGGTAGCATGATGGCACGCGGTAAGTGTGTTCCAGTTCCGGGGTAGTGTAGCAATGAAAAAGAATATCGCCTCTTCGCGCCCTGCGCGCATGTTGCTGGCCATCAGCGCCACGGCGTTGCTGGCAGCCTGTTCCTCCGACATCGAACGCCTCAGCGATTATCCGCCCATTGACGGCACTGCTTCGGTGGCACCTCAGCAGTCGGCTGCCACGCAGCCGGTGCAGAGCCAGCCGCTGCCGCCGGTGGCCGGCAACGGGAGTTCGCCGTGGAGCAATCCCACGCCGGCGTGGAACGGTAGTGGCGGCTATGCCGCACCGGTGCGCAGCGCCACGCGCACGGCTGCCGCAACGCCACGCCAGCCAGCCTATCAGCCTGCAGCGCAGCCCTCGCGCCCGGCGGTCAATGGCAGCCTGGTGGTGCAGCCGGGGCAGACGCTGTTTTCCATCGCCAGGGCCAACGGCAAGACCGTTTCCGAGCTGATGGCGGCCAATGGCCTGTCCTCGCCCTCCATCCGCGTGGGGCAGCGCATCATCATTCCGGGTGTTGCCAACCCCGTTTCTCCGGCTCCGACGGTGCAGCGCCAGGTGGCGGCGGCAACCGCTCCGGCGTCGGTGCCGGCAGCGCAGCCGCGTGTGCAGCCTGCCGCCGCTCCGGCCCGCTCGGACAGCAACATGGCGCAGCAGGCACGCCGCCACCGCGTGCAGCCGGGCGAGACGTGGTATGCGCTGGGCCGCAAGTATGGTGTGCATCCGCGCAAGATCGCATCCTACAACGGCCTGTCGCTCAACAGCGGGCTGAAGGTGGGGCAGGTGGTGAAGATCCCGTCTTCGGATGGCTGGCGCATGCGGGGTGGTTCCACAGCCGTGGCCTCGGTGCGCAAGCAGCCGCGGCAGCAGCAGGTGGTGCGTGAGCATCAGCCGCGTGCGGTGAAGGTGGCTGCCGCACAGCAGCAGGCCAAGGATCAGGAGCGTATTGCCCCGGCTCAGCCGGTGGAGCGTGCAAGCACCGCCGCGCCGAAGCCGAAGCTGGCCTCTGCCCGTTTCTCGTGGCCGGTGCGTGGCCGCATCATTGCCCGCTTCGGCGAGAAGATCGGTGGGGCGCGCAACGAGGGCATCAACATTGCCGCACCTGCAGGTGCTGCCGTGCGCGCCGCTGACGATGGCGTGGTGGCCTACGCCGGCAACGAGCTGAAGGACTACGGCAACCTCATCCTCGTTCGCCACTCCGGCGGCTGGGTTACGGCCTATGCCCACAACCGTGACCTGAAAGTGAAGCGTGGCGACCGGGTGCGTCGTGGTCAGGTGATTGCTTCGGTGGGCAGCACCGGTGCGGTGAAGACGCCGCAGCTGCACTTCGAGATCCGCAAGGGCGCAACGCCGGTGAACCCGCTGGAGCACCTGGGTTCGGCCACCGCCATGCGGTGAGCCCCGCAACGGAAAAGCCCCCGGAACTTCAGGCCGGAGAGCGCATGCTCTCCGGCTTTTTTCATCCTTGCGCTTTGCGCCACGGCAATCCGGTGGTAGGCATGTGCACAAGATGCATGCATCAGGGATGCGTGCACGCATGTCCCCTGGCAGGAAGAAAAGCGCATGTCTCGAACCATGCAAGTGGCCAGCACCCTGCAGGAGCTGCGCGAACAGCTTGCGCGCTTGCGCGAACGTTCCGCCACGCTGGCGCTGGTGCCGACCATGGGCGCGCTGCATGCCGGGCACCTGTCGCTCATCGGGCTGGCGCATGCGCAGGCCGATGCCGTCATTGCCTCGATCTTCGTCAACCCCCTGCAGTTCGGCGCAGGCGAGGACTTCGAGCGTTATCCGCGCCGCCGGCAGGAAGACCTGCAAAAGCTGCACGATGCCGGTGTGGCACTGGCCTGGCTGCCAACGGTGGAGGAGATGTATCCGCAAGGGTTTGCCACCACGGTGCGGGTGCAGGGGCCGGCCACGGCGGGGCTTGAGGATGCACACCGGCCGGGGCACTTCGATGGCGTGGCAACGGTGGTGGCCAAGCTGTTCATCCAGACGGGGTGCGATGTCGCCATCTTCGGCGAGAAGGATTACCAGCAGCTTCAGGTCATCCGCCGCATGGTGCAGGACCTGTCGCTGCCGGTACGCATCATCGCTGCTCCCACGGTGCGCGAGGAAGACGGGCTGGCACTGTCTTCCCGCAATGCATACCTGACGGAGGAAGAGCGCCGCATGGCACCGCGCCTGCATGCCGAGCTGAAGCGTGCCGCGCAACGCCTGCGCGCCGGCACCTCGCCGCTGGCGGTGGAACACGACGCCACCCAGGCCTTGCATGAAGCCGGCTTCGTGGTGGATTATGTGGCGGTGCGCCATGCCGAAACACTGCAGCCACCGCAGGACTGGCACAATGCCCCCTTGCGCGTGCTGGCCGCGGCCCGGCTGGGCGAGACCCGCCTCATCGACAACGTGGCGGTGTGAACGGGCATGGCAAGGCAGATGCGAGAGGCTGCTTCCCACATGAGCCATTCCGCATCGCATCACGGGGATTGAAGCCGGATACGGGAAGATCACGGAGAGGACATCCATGCGCTTTCTGCACACCATGGTGCGCATCGGCAACATCGACGAATCGCTGCACTTCTACTGCGATCTGCTGGGCCTGGTGGAAACCCGCCGCAAGGACAACGAGAAGGGCCGTTATACGCTCATCTTCCTGGCGGCACCGGAAAATACCGACGTGGAACTGGAGCTGACATACAACTGGGATGAGCACGAATACACGCAAGGCTGCCGCAACTTCGGGCATCTCGCCTTTGCCGTGGATGACATCTACGAAATCTGCCAGCGCCTGATGGATGGCGGCGTCGTCATCAACCGCCCGCCGCGAGATGGCCGCATGGCCTTCGTCAAGTCGCCGGATGGCATCTCCATCGAGCTGCTGCAGAAGGGCGAGCCGCTGCCGCCCGCGGAACCGTGGGTCAGCATGCCCAACACGGGGAGCTGGTGAAGGGGGCTGCCAAGGAAGGCCTGCCGACATGCATGCGCTCCGGGCTGCCGTTTTGCTGCTGCGGCCAACACTCTGTCCATTGTTGCGGGACAGGGGGCAATGCCATTGGCCACGATCGGCAGCTTCGTGCTACATTGCGTTCTTGCAACCACGCGCCATACCCACACCACCGGAGCCGGGACATGACGTTCATGAACAGCCCCGAAACCGATGATACCCTTGCCGGGGCAGCACCGGCGCACGATGCGCCAGTGGCAGGCAGGCGCAGAGCGCGGCGCCACAGGCGCAGGCCGCGTCTGCGCATGATCTCGCCGCGCTTCCTGCTGCCCAACCTCATTACCCTGCTGGCGGTGTGCGCCGGTGTTACCGCCATTCGACTGGGCGTGGACGGGCGCTTCGAGCTGGCGGCCGGGGCGGTCATCCTTGCGGCCGTGCTGGATGCGCTGGATGGCCGGCTGGCGCGGCTGCTGAAAGGCACCTCGCGCTTTGGCGCGGAACTCGATTCGCTGGCCGATTTCGTGAACTTCGGCGTGGTGCCGGCCATGCTCATCTACCTGTGGTCGCTGCATGCGCTGAACAACCTCGGCTGGGTGGTGGCGCTGGCGCTGGTGATTGCCTGTGCACTGAGGCTGGCGCGCTTCAACGTGATGCTGGAAGACGACGACAGGCCGGAGTGGCATGCTGCCTTCTTCATCGGCATTCCGGCCCCGGCCGGTGCATTGCTGGCGATATCGCCCATGTTCCTCGGGTTCCTGGGGCTGGCGCAGCACGGTGCGGTGCTGGCACCGGTGATTGCCGTGTGGGTGGCGCTGGTGGCGCTGGGCATGATCTCGCGCCTGCCCACCTTCTCCGGCAAGCGGCTGACCCGGCGCATTCCGCGCGAATGGGTGCTGCCGCTGCTGGCGGCGCTGGTGCTGACCAGCGTGCTGCTCATCGCCTTTCCCTGGCACATGATGACACTGGCTGCCGTTGCCTACGTCATCAGCCTGCCACTGGCATGGAAGAGCTGGAAGCGGCTGGCACAGGCACACGAGCAGGAGCTGGCGACAGAACCGGAGGAGACTGCTGCGCAAAACGCGGCTTCATCGTCCTCTCCCTCTGCAATGGTGGAGCGCCAGCGGTGAGCCACGGTGATGAGGACATCCGCATCGACCCCATCACCGGGGAGATCCTGCCCGCTGCCGCGGAAGTGCGCGGCATGCCGCCCAACGTGGTGGAATACACCGTTTCCGACATTTCCACCGCCATCAGGCGCACCATGGAAGACACCTTCGGCCACGTGCGCGTGCGCGGCGAGGTGGGGCGCGTGTCGCGCCCGGCATCAGGGCACGTCTACCTGGACCTGAAGGACGAACGTTCGGTGCTGGCCGCGGTCATCTGGCGCGGTGTGGCAGGCAGGCTGAAGATACAGCCCGAGCAGGGCATGGAGGTGGTGGCCACCGGCCGCATCACGACTTATGCCGGGCAGTCGAAATACCAGCTTGTCATCGAGAGGCTGGAGCCGGCGGGCATTGGTGCCTTGATGGCGCTGCTGGAGGAGCGCCGCAGGAAACTCGCCGCCGAGGGGCTGTTCGATACCGCACGCAAGAAGCCGCTGCCGTGGCTGCCGGAGGTGATTGGGGTCATCACCTCGCCCACCGGTGCCGTCATTCGCGACATCCTGCACCGCCTTGCCGACCGTTTTCCGCGTCATGTCATCGTCTGGCCGGTGCGCGTGCAGGGCGAGACCTGCGCAATGGAGGTGGCGCGCGCCATTGCCGGCTTCAATGCCCTGCCGGCGGATGGCTCCGGCCCGGTGCCACGGCCTGACCTGATCATCGTGGCACGTGGTGGTGGTTCGCTGGAAGACCTTTGGGGCTTCAACGAGGAGATGGTGGTGCGCGCTGCCGCTGCCTCCGACATTCCGCTGATTTCCGCCGTGGGGCACGAGACCGATACCACGCTCATCGACCTGGCGGCGGACTGGCGTGCTCCCACCCCCACGGCGGCAGCGGAAAAGGCGGTGCCGGTGCGCGCGGAGCTGCTGGCATGGACGCAGGACCTGGGCGTGCGGCTGCTGCGCAGCATGCAGACGCAGGCGGAGCATCGCCGCCAGCGCCTGCTGGCCGCCACCCGCGCCCTGCCAAGGCCGGAAGACATCCTGGCGCTGGCGCAACAGCGGCTTGATGTTGCCGATGCGCGGCTGCGCCATGCGCTGGCAGAGCTGGTGGCGGAGCGGCGGCGGCATCTGGCGCAGTTGCAGGGGCGGCTTTCGCCCATGCTGCTGCACCACCGCGCCGGGCTGGCGCGCCAGGGGTTGCAGTCGCTCTCCCTGCGGCTGGCGCAGGCCGCGGAAGGTGCATGGCAGCAGCGCCGGCAGGCGTTGCAGCAACTGCAGGCGCGTCTGTCATTGCGTCCTTTCCGGCAGCATCTGCAACATCAGCGCCAGCAACTGGAAGTGCTCGGCAGGCGGTTGTGGCAGGCGCAGGAGCAGCGTCTTGTCCTGTTGCATCAGCAGCTCGCAACGCTGGCCGGGCGGCAGGCGCAGACGCTGCATCGGCAGCTGCCGCAGCGCCGGGAAAGGTTGCAGCAACTGGCGCGCACGCTGGAATCGCTGAACCCGAAGGCGGTGCTCGCCCGCGGCTATGCGCTGGTGCATGATGCCGAGGCCGAAGGCGGTGCCGTGGGGCGGCTGATGACCCGTGCGGCCGACATCCACCCCGCGCAGCGCCTGATGCTGGAGTTTCATGACGGCCAGCGCCTGGTGCAGGCCGTGCCTGCGCGCGATGAAGGCAGGAAAACGGCTGTGCATGCCACCACGGGCAGGCGCGTCAGCGCAGGGGTATCTTCCGCACCCCGGCGCAAGGATGACGAGAATGGGCAGCCGAGCCTGTTTGCGCCTGAAAGTCCTGACGAAGCTGGCTGAAGGCAAGAGGCTGGTGCCCGGCCTTGTCCTGACCTGCCGGTTGCCTGTCCGGAATGCACAGGGGAACGGGCCATGTGCGTTTCACCCGGCCGGCAGTGCCACGGTGGCGGTGGCAAGGGCGGCAATGCCTTCCTTGCGGCCGGTGAATCCCAGCCTTTCCGTGGTGGTGGCCTTTACCGATATCCGCTCAACGGCAATGCCCAGGATATCGGCGAGGTTTGCACGCATGGCGTCGATGTGGGGGCGCAGCTTCGGTGCCTCGCAGATGATGGTGAGGTCGCAATGCGTGATGATGCCGCCCTGTTGCCGCACCATGTCGGCAGCATGCTGCAGGAACAGTCGCGACGGCGCGCCTCTCCAGCGCTCGTCGGAGGGGGGGAAATGGGTGCCGATGTCGCCCGCCGCGATGCAGCCCAGCAGGGCATCGGTGAGCGCATGCATGGCCACGTCGGCATCGGAATGCCCGGCCAGCGCATGGGTGTGCGGAATGCGCACGCCACACAGGATGACATGATCGCCCTGCGTGAAGGCATGCACGTCAAAGCCGTTGCCGCAGCGCACATCGGGCAGCGGAATGCCCTGCGTATCCTTTTCCTGCTTGTGCATCGGTGTTGTTCCTCGCCGCAGATGCTGCTTGTGCAAAATGGCCTGATTCCTCACACCCCGGCATCATCGCCCTTGCCTTCCGCGGCCAGCGTGCGTGCCATGTTCTCGGCCCAGCGGAAATCCTGCGGGTGGGTAACCTTGCGCAGGATGGCATCGCCCGCCACCGTCGCCACCCGCAACCCGGCGTGCTCGGCTACCGCGGCATCGTCGCTGAACTCCACTGGCAGCCGTGCGGCCGCATCATGCGCCTGCAATATGGGCCGGAATCGGAAGGCCTGTGGCGTCTGGGCAGCGCGCAGGCGGTGGCGTGGCGGGGTTTCGACAATGATGCCGTGTTCGTCCACGCGCTTGATGGTATCCACCACCTCCAGCACGGGAATGACCGCCTCATGCTGCTGCAGGGCCGCAAGCAGCCGGTCGATGACTGCCGCTGGCAGAAAGGGGCGCGCGGCATCGTGTATCAGCACGTTGTCCGGCGGCTCCTCCATGTCTGCCAGCGCCCGCAGGCCATTGAACACGCTCTGCTGGCGTGTCTGCCCGCCGATGACCGGCGGCGGCAGGTCGAGATCGCCCAGTGCAGCATCGTGAAGTTCCCGCTGGCCCGTGCCGATGACCACCCGCACGCTGCCAATGCCCTGATGCCGCAGGCCGCGCAGCACGGAATGACGCAACAGGGGAACACCACCGACGGGCACATACTGCTTCGGCAGGGACTGTCCGGCGCGGCTGCCGGAGCCGGCAGCGACGATGAGCAGGGCATTGGTGCGACAGTGGGCGGAGCTGGTCATGGCCTGTGCAGGGCATCCTCATGTTGCGCGTATGTTATGCGCTCGTCATTGCGCCGGTTGTCTGCCCGGCTCGCGGACATGTCAAGCCTGCGACATTCAGCCATGCAGAAACTGCCTTATATTCGTGCAACAATGGTGATATCAAAGATTCTGCCGATATTATAGGCAATGTAATGGATGAAAAGGCATTTTCGGGCTATCAGGAAATGGTCGAGGCGGGGATGACGCTGCATGCCGCAAGTATTGAAAATCGGCCGTTTCACGCTGCGCAACCCGGTGGCGCTGGCACCCATGGCCGGGGTTACGGATGCTCCGTTTCGCGCGGCTGCGTGGCGGCTGGGTGCCGGCATGGTGGCGGCAGAGATGGCGGCGGGCAAGGAGCTGCTGGCAGGGCGGCAGCTGGCGCGGTTGGCGGCGGTGGATGCCTGCCGCGGTGATGGTGATGCCGCCACCAAAGACACCGAAAGTGCCGCAGATGCCGAGGCAACCGTGCAGCCGCGGGTGGTGCAGCTGGCCGGGCATGATCCGCACATGATGGCACGGGCGGCCGCCGTGGCGCTGGAGCATGATGCGCAGGTCATCGACATCAACATGGGCTGTCCGGCCAAGATGGTAACCGGCAAGCTTTCCGGTGCGGCGCTGATGCGCGATCCGGCGCTGGCGCAGGAGATCATCACGGCAGTGCTGGAGGTGGCGCGGGAGGCTGGCGCGGAAGTGAGCGTGAAGATGCGCCTGGGCTGGGATGAGGCCACGCGCAACGCGCCACAGCTGGCGTTGATGGCGGCAGGGCTGGGCGTGGCGCTGGTTACCGTGCATGGCCGCACCCGGCAGCAGTTCTATCGCGGGCGGGCAGACTGGCAGGCCGTGGGGCAGGTGGTGCGCACCTTGCGCATGCATGGACATGGCATACCGGTGCTGGTGAACGGAGACATTGTCGATGTTCGCACCGCACGGCTGGCGCTGGCGCAATCCGGCGCCGATGGCGTGATGATCGGCCGCGCTGCCACCGGTCGCCCGTGGTTGCCCGGCGAGATCGCCGCAGGTCTGCGACGGCAGGAAACAGCGGCAGCAGCAGGCGGGCGATGCGGTGTTGCGCCAGCGCCGGGGGCAGCAGCCGCAGCATGGCTGCATCCGGCGCAGCAGGTGCAGCAGATCCGCCGCCTGCATGCAGACATGGTAGCCTTTCATGGCCAGCCGCGCGGTCTGCGGCGGGCGCGCAAGCATCTGAAGGCGGCTTTGACCCATTGGCAGCAGGAAGGCTGGCTGCATGATGCCGAGGCACGACAGGCGGCGAAGGTGCTGCTGCGCAGCGATGACCTTGCGGCCGTGCAGGAGGAGCTGGCCAGGCTGGAGGAACTGGCGCGCAAGGCATCAGTGATGAATGCGATGAACGCGGGTATTTCTCGCGCCGGTGCCGCCATGACAGCAGGGGTTGCGTGCTAGATGGCAGATGAAACACGGCAGAATGCGGAAAGGGAAACGCCTGCGCTCTCCACTACCGGCAAGGGGGCGGGTGCTGGCGCAACGGCAGGGCAGGGGGGGCTTGGACTTGACGCCGCGCAACTGGCCACGGCAGTGCTGGCGGCCATGCCGGGGCCGCTGCTGGTGATTGGCGAGGACGATTCCATCCTCCATGCCAATGCGGCGGCGGAAAACTTCTTCCAGACATCGGCGCGCTCGCTGCGGCGGCTGGGGCTGCGTGGTGTGGTGGCGGCGGATTCGCCGTTGCATCGCGTGCTGGAAGTGGCGCGCACTTCCGGTGCCAGCGTGCATGAATACGAGCTGGAAGTAGGCACGCCGCGCACCGGCGGCGCCCGGCTGGTGGACGTGCAGGCCGCCGCCCTGCCGGATGTGCCGGGTGCGGTCATCGTGCAGTTCGAGCCGCGGTCGCTGGCCGAGAAGATAGACCGCCAGCTCTCTCATGCTGCAGCCGCGCGCACCGTTTCCGGGCTGGCGGCGATGCTGGCGCACGAGATCAAGAATCCGCTCTCGGGAATCCGCGGCGCCGCGCAGCTCATCGAGCCGCAACTGGAAGAGGCAGACCGCGAGCTGGCCACGCTCATCATGGAGGAAGTCGATCGCATTCGCGCGCTGGTGGAGGAAATGGAGGCGCTGGGCGAGGAGCGGCCACGCTCCTACGAGCCATTGAACATCCACACGGTGCTAGATCGCGTCAACCGCCTGGCCGCTGCCGGGTTTGCCGCCGGCATCCGCATTCGCGAACTCTATGACCCTTCGCTGCCGCCGGTGCTGGGTGATCGGGACCGGCTGGTGCAGGCCTTCATGAACCTGGTAAAGAATGCGGCAGAAGCTATTGGTGAATCTGAAAAAAGTGGAACAATAGAAGTCTCCACCGCATATCGCCCCGGGGTGCGGGTGGCGCAGCCCGGGGGCGAGCTGCTGGCGCTGCCGCTGGAGGTATGCGTGCGCAATACCGGCAGGCCGGTGCCGGAAGACATCCTGCCGCACATCTTCGAGCCGTTCGTGTCTGGCAAACCGTCCGGGCGCGGGCTGGGGCTGGCGCTGGTGGCCAAGGTGGTGCGTGATCATGGCGGCGTGGTGGAGTGCACGCGCGAGGGCGACTGGACGGTGTTCCGCGTGCGGTTGCCGATTCACGAGGGCTGATGACGGGGCAGGGTGCTGCCCTTCTCGTGAACGGTGATGTTGGTGAAGCTCGGGCAGCAGGCTGAAAGACAGGGATTCGGGAAAGGCGCAATGGCAGGGGAAACCATCCTGGTGATCGATGATGACGCGGCGGTGCGCACGGTGCTCACAAGGGCACTGGCGCAGGCGGGATACGAGGTGCGTTCGGGCTCCAATGCTGCCGCCATGTGGGAGCTGGCGGCCAGCGGCGAGGGCGATGTGCTGATCACCGACGTGGTGCTGCCCGATGCCGAGGCCTTCGAGGTGCTGCCGCGCATCCGCAAGCGCCGGCCGGAGCTGCCGGTGGTGGTGATGAGCGCCCGCAACACGGTGATGACCGCCATTCGCGCGGCGGAGCGCGGGGCCTTCGAGTATCTGCCCAAGCCCTTCGACCTTTCGGAGATGCTGGACGTGGTGCGCCGGGCGTTGGAAAGCCGCCACAATGATGCGCGGCAGGAGGCGGGGGGCAATGGCGGGGAGCAGATGCCGCTGATTGGCCGCTCGCGCGCCATGCAGGAGATATACCGCATCATCGCACGGCTGACGCAAACGGATCTGACGGTGATGATCCTGGGCGAGTCGGGCACCGGCAAGGAGCTGGTGGCGCGGGTGCTGCATGAGTATGGCCGGCGCAAGCACGGGCCGTTCATCGCCGTCAACATGGCCGCCATTCCGCGCGAGCTGATCGAATCGGAGCTGTTCGGGCACGAGAAGGGGGCCTTTACCGGGGCGGTGGCCCGCCATGCCGGCTGCTTCGAGCGCGCGCGCGGCGGCACGCTGTTCCTGGACGAGATCGGCGACATGCCGATGGAGGCGCAGACGCGCCTGCTGCGCGTGCTGCAGGAGGGGGAGTTCACCACCGTTGGCGGGGCAAGGCCCATCAAGGCCGACGTGCGCATCATTGCCGCCACGCACCGCGACCTCAAGCAGCTCATTGCCACCGGCCAGTTCCGTGAAGATCTCTATTACCGTCTCAACGTGGCCACGCTGCGGCTGCCGCCGCTGCGCGAGCGGCTGGAGGACATTCCCGACCTGGTGGCGCATTTCGTGGAAGAAGCAGCACACGACGGGCTGCCGCGCAAGCACTTCACCCCGCAGGCACTGGACCGCCTGAAGCAGCACCGCTGGCCCGGCAACGTGCGTGAACTGGAGAACCTGGTGCGGCGCATTCTGGCCATTCACGCGGAAGAAGAGATCAGTGCCGAGACGGTGGCTGCCGAGCTGGAGGAGTTCAGCGCCGCTTCCTCATCGGCGCTTGAGGAGGAAAATGGAGACCCGGCACAGCTTTCGGCCTTCGTCGAGCGCTGGTTGCAGGCGCATTTCGCCCGCCATGGCGATGCCCTGCCGCCACCGGGACTGTATCAGCGCGTGATGCGCGAGGTGGAGCGGCCGCTGATTGCCGCTGCGCTTGCCGCCACCAACGGCAACCAGGTGAAGGCGGCAGCGCTTCTTGGCATCAATCGCAACACCCTGCGCGCCCACATGAAGGCGCTGGACATAGACCTGCTGCGGCTGCCACGCATGAACAATGGTCAGGAGCTGCGTTGACGGGCAGGACAAGGAATGGATAGCCGGGAGACGCGGAGGGCGCGCGTAACAACAGGCCTGAACAGGAATTGGCCCTGTGGATTTGCAGGTGTGGCCTGCTGCCGTTGTGCAAGCCCGAAAAGCCATATCTGGATGAGGCGCAAGAGAAACCGGGCGATGAAGCTTCGCAGCAGGTGGAAGTTGCAGCTGGCGGCGGTCAGGATGGTGTTGATGGCATCGCTCACCTGGTGCACCAGGCAATTGCGGCCCATTCGGTGCTCTGCCTTCAGATAACCGATTGCCGGTTCCACCGCGGCTGTGCATTTCATCAGTGCTTGACGACTGTGGCTTGGATTCCCGCGGTTTGATGGCTCTTTGTGGCAGAAGTTTTCCGTTTTCAGTGTATCCGGGGCATATATGCCACCCTTGCCAGCACGTGGCTCATGTTCCAGCACCTGCCGTGGCTTCTTCCTTCAGCCAGCGGGCCACGTCTGGTGCGTAATAGGTGAGGATGCCATCGGCACCGGCGCGCCTGAAGGCGATCAGGCTTTCCATCACGACCTTTCGTTCCTCCAGCCAGCCGTTGGCGCAGGCTGCCTTCAGCATGGCGTATTCCCCGCTTACCTGGTAGGCGAACACGGGCAGGCCGAAGTGCTCCTTCAGCAGCCGCACGATGTCCAGATACGGCATGCCCGGCTTTACCATCAGCGAATCGGCTCCTTCGGCCACGTCCAGTGCCGCTTCGCGCAGGGCCTCGTCGGCATTGGCCGGATCCATCTGGTAGGTGCGCTTGTCTCCCTTCAGCCGCGCGCCGGAGCCGACAGCATCGCGAAACGGGCCATAGAAGGCAGAGGCATACTTTGCCGTGTAGGCCATGATGTGCACGTGTTGCAGCCCGGCCTCTTCCAGGCTTGAGCGAATGGCTGCCACGCGCCCGTCCATCATGTCGGACGGGCCGATGACATCACACCCCGCCTGCGCCTGGTTGAGCGCCTGTTTCACCAGCGCCTCGATGGTTTCGTCATTGAGCACCTCGCCATTCTCGCCCAGCAGGCCGTCCTGTCCGTGGCTGGTATAGGGGTCAAGCGCCACGTCCGTCATCACTCCCATGGCGTCGCCGAAGCGCTCCTTCACCGCCCGCACGGCGCGGCAGACGAGATTTTCCGGGTTGAAGGCTTCCGCCGCATCGGCGCTGCGCTTCTCGTCCGGCGTGTTGGGAAACAGCGAGATCAGCGGAATGCCCAGCGCCACTGCCTGCTCCACCTCCTTCAGCAGTTCATCGATGGAAAGCCGCTCCACCCCCGGCATGGAGGCCACCGGCTGGCGTTTGCCCGTGCCCTCGATGACAAACAGCGGCCAGATGAGGTCATCAACCGCAAGGCGGCTTTCACGCACCAGTCGCCGCGACCATTCCGTGCGGCGCAATCGCCGCGGGCGTCCGGCAGGGTAGGGGGCATGCAGGGCCTTGCTCATGAAGGAACTCCCTTGTGGTGGTCATCCGGCCAGTGCCTTCGGCACATCGGGCAAGGCACTCCACTCGCGCCAGGAACCGTCGTAAACGGCGAAATCTTCCTTGCCCAGCACCGCTGCCGCCAGCGCCGGCAGGCAGGCGGTAACGCCGGAACCGCAGGTGAAGATGACGGGTTGCCCAAGGTCGATGCCGGCGGCATCGAAGGCGGCGCGCAGGGCCTGCGGTTCCTTCAGGGTGCCGTCCACGTTCATGAAGGTGGCATAATGCGCATTCCTCGCGCCTGGCATGTGGCCTGACGGCACGCCGGCATAAGGTTCCGCCTCCTCTCCGGCAAAGCGCCCGGGCGAGCGGGCATCAGCCACCTGCGGCTGTCCTTCCTCCAGCGCCTTCAGCACGGTGGCTGCATCGGCCAGCAGCCCGGGGCGCATCTCCGGCGTGAAGGTGGCTGGCGACGATGGTGCGGAAGGCGGGCCTGATTCCACCGGGAAACCGGCCAGTTGCCATGCTTCCAGCCCGCCGTCGAGCACCGCCACGCGGTCATGCCCGAAGAGGCGGAACAGCCACCACGCGCGCGGTGCGGCAAAGGGCGGGTAGGTGTCATAGACCACCACCATGGAATCGTTGGAAATGCCCAGCTCGCCGACCTTTTCGGCAAACAGTTCCGGCGTTGGCACGGTGTGGGGCAGGGGGGCATCCGGGTCGGCCACCTCGTCGATGTCGAAGAAACGTGCGCCGGGAATGTGCTCGTCCTCGAACTCCTCGCGTGGAGAGGAGCCGGGCGCAGCCTCCTCCGGCAGCACCCAGCTTGCGTCCAGCACCACCATGCCGGGATCGTTCAGATGATCGTGCAGCCATTGCGGGCTGACGAGCCAGCGGCTGCCAGTCGTGTTCTTGCTCATGCCTGCCTTGTCCCTCCCTCGGCCTTTTCTGCGCTGAAGCCCCGTTCCGGCAGGATGGCACTTGTTGTGCACCCCATGCCGGGCGCTGGCGCAACCCTTTCCGGCCTCAGCCCTCCTCTTCCGGCAGGAATACCTGCGGCAGCTCCGGCGCTTCCTGCTGTGCCAGCGTCCATGGCGGCAGGGGCAGTTCCTTCTCGCGCAGGAAGTCCGGATTGTAAAGTTTCGACATGTAGCGCAGCCCCGGATCGCACAGCATGGTAACGATGGTCTTGCCCGGCCCCAGCTCGCGCGCCAGCCGCATGGCTCCTGCGACGTTGATGCCTGACGAGCCACCCAGCAGCATGCCCTCGCGCAGGTTCAGCTCGTAGAGCACCTGCAGTGCTTCATCGTCGGGCACGCGGCAGGCCCAGTCCACTTTCGCGCCTTCCAGGTTCTTGGTGATGCGGCTCTGGCCGATGCCTTCCATGATGGAGCTGCCCTCTGCCTTCAGCTCGCCACTGGTGTAGTATTCATACAGCGCCGCGCCGCCCGGGTCGGCAAGGCCGATGACGATATCCGGGTTCCTGGCCTTCAGTCCGTCGGAGACGCCACCCAGCGTGCCGCCGGTGCCCACCGCGCAGATGAAGGCATCCACCTTGCCTTGCGTCTGCTGCCAGATCTCCTGTGCCGTGGTCTGTTCGTGCGCCCGGCGGTTGGCAATGTTGTCGAACTGGTTGGCCCAGAAGGCACCGCCTTGCAGCCGCTCGTCCAGCGCCTGTGCAAGGCGGGCGGAATATTTCACGTAGTTGTTGGGGTTGCGGTAGGGCTTTGCCGGCACTTCCACCAGTTGTGCGCCAAGCGCGCGCAGGGTTTCCTTCTTCTCGCGCGACTGCGTCTCGGGAATGACGATGACGGTCTTCAGCCCCAGCGCATTGGCTACCAGCGCCAGGCCGATGCCGGTGTTGCCGGCGGTGCCCTCCACCACCGTGCCGCCGGGCTCGACGAGGCCGCGCTGAAGTGCATCGCGGATGATGAACAGGGCGGCACGGTCCTTCACCGAGTAGCCGGGGTTGAGAAACTCGCACTTGCCAAGGATTTCGCAGCCGGTGGCCTCGGACGGGCCGTTGAGCCGTATCAGCGGCGTGTTGCCGATGAGATCGAGAACGTTCCTGGCCCCTGTTTCCGCCCTTGATTGCTGCATGTTGTGTGCCTCTTTCCTGGTCTGCCGGCAGATCGTGTGGTTTTCCCGGTGCTTCCGCCAGTGTTTTCCGGCATTGTTGTTCGGCGTTTCCCCCGGCCGGATTGCGCCTGCCCCGTGTAATGATGCATGGCCTGCGTGAAGCCCTGTGCGGGACATGGCGGCAGACGCGGCAATGATACGCGCCTGCTGCCTCTGGACAATAGCGCGCCAGCGGCTATCTTGCCAGCGGTTTGCAGGCATTGCCCGAAGGCTTCGGCTTGCGGGTTTCCACAGGGGCAGCAACGAGGGCGGGAGCAATGGATTTCGACAGGGCCCGACGCAACATGATCGAATCGCAGGTGCGTCCCGGCGGGGTGATGGACCTGCGTCTGCTGGCGGCAATGGAGGAACTGCCGCGTGAACGCTTCGTGCCCGAGGAGCGGCGGGCGCTGGCCTATGTGGACGAGGACCTGTTCATCGGAGAGGATGCCAGCGGTGCGAAGCGCTGGCTGATGGAGCCGCTGACCTTTGCCCGCATGCTGCAGCTGGCGGAGGTGGATCCCGCCGATTGCGTGCTGGATGTGGGCTGCGCCACGGGCTATTCCACGGCGGTGCTGTCAAGGCTGGCGCAGTCGGTGATTGCCGTGGAGCAGGACGAGGAGTTGCGCCGGCAGGCCAGCGACAACCTGGAGGCATTGGAGTGCGTGAACGCCGCGGTGATGCCGGGCGAGCACGCGAAGGGCTTTTCGCGCGAAGCGCCTTATGATGTCATCGTGCTCAATGGCCGCATCGAGGAAAGGCCGCAGGTGCTGCTGGAGCAGCTGAAGGACCTGGGGCGGCTGGTGTGCGTGTATGGCCCGCCGCATGCTGCCCGCATTCGCCTCTATACGCGCCGCGGCAAGGTCGTTTCGCATGCCGATCATCATGATTGCGCGGTGCCGCCGCTGCCCGGCTTTGCCAGCTCCGATGAAGTGCTGGCCTTCTGAAAGGCGCGGAATGCCGCTGGCCGGGGGTGGTCAGGAAAGCAGGAAAGGGGGCAGGGCAACAGCACATGCCCCCGGAATGGTTCCGGCAGAGAGAGGGCATGGGCATGAACAAGGGGCGCAAGCGGTATCGCCTGCTGACCGGCAAGGATGATGCCGCCTTCTGCCAGCGCGTGTCCGAGGCGCTGGAGGAGGGTTACGTGCTGTATGGCTCGCCGGCCATCACCAGCAGGCCGGATGGCACCATTATCGTGGCGCAGGCTGTCGTCTGGCCGGATTGACCGGTCTTCCGGCAGTTGGCCAGAGGCCACATCGCGCAGGCAAGTGGATGCGGCCTGCTTCCCATGACTGCCCCGTGCGGAGGAAAAAGGCGAAGGGACCGGGTTTCATGTCCGGCAGTCGCTCAGTGCGGGCGTGGCGGAATTGGTAGACGCAGCGGACTTAAAATCCGCAAGGGCGTGGCCCTGTGGGGGTTCAAGTCCCCCCGCCCGCACCAC
>JALSGQ010000118.1 GCA_026982665.1 Hyphomicrobiales bacterium
CATGATGCAGAAGCTGGTAGTAGTAACGGATGCGCACACCACCGGCAGCGAATGAGGGGTTCGCTGCGCGGGCAACAGGGTGTGCGCTTTCAGGCTCCGATTTTCGGGGCCTTTTTTGTTGCCAGCGTGGCGAGCAGGGATTAATCCGACTGCAAACCCGGCAAACAGGCGAGTAACGGGGATGAGCATGACGACGAACACGGAGCCGGAAAGGATGACCGGCGCGGAAATCGTCCTGAAGGCACTGAAGGATCAGGGCGTGAAGGACATCTTCGGCTATCCCGGCGGAGCGGTGCTGCCCATCTATGACGAGCTGTTCCAGCAGGACGAGCTGAACCATATCCTGGTGCGGCACGAGCAGGGTGCCATGCACGCAGCAGAAGGCTATGCCCGCTCCTCCGGCAAGGTGGGCGTGGCGCTGGTTACCTCCGGCCCCGGTGCCACCAATACCGTAACCGGCCTGATGGATGCGCTGGCCGATTCCATTCCCGTCGTGGTCATCACCGGGCAGGTGCCCACCGCGCTCATCGGCACCGATGCCTTCCAGGAATGCGACACCGTGGGCATCACCCGCCCCTGCACCAAGCACAATTACCTGGTGAAGGATGTCAATGACATCGCCCGCGTCATCCACGAGGCCTTCTACGTGGCCACGCACGGCCGCCCCGGCCCGGTGGTGGTGGACATCCCGAAGGACATCCAGTTCCAGGAGGGCATCTACACGCCGCCACAGAACGTGCAGCACCGCACCTATCACCCGCAGGTGAAGGGCGACCCCGCCCGCATCGAGGAGGCGCTGGAGCTGATGGCGCAGGCAAAACGCCCCATCTTCTACACCGGCGGCGGCGTCATCAATTCCGGGCCGCGGGCGGTGGAGGCCCTGCGCGCACTGGTGAAGGAAACCGGCTTTCCCATCACCTCCACGCTGATGGGGCTTGGTGCCTATCCGGCCTCCGACGAACAATGGCTGGGCATGCTGGGCATGCATGGCACGTATGAGGCCAACCTCGCCATGCACGGCTGCGACGTGATGATCGCCATCGGCGCGCGCTTCGATGACCGCATTACCGGGAAAGTGGATGCCTTCTCCCCCGGCTCGAAGAAGATCCACATAGACATTGACCCCGCCTCCATCGACAAGGTGGTGCATGCCGATGTGGGCATCCTGGGCGATTGCGGCCACGTGCTGGAAGAGATGCTGCGCATCTGGCGCGAGAAGAAGCTCGCCGAACGCATCGACAAGGAGGCGCTGAAGCGCTGGTGGAACCAGATAGACCTGTGGCGCGCGCGCGACTGCCTGGCCTACGAGAAGCGCAGCGACGGCATCATGCCGCAATATGCCATCGAGCGGCTGTGGGCGCTGAGCCACGAGCTGGATCCCATCATTTCCACCGATGTCGGCCAGCACCAGATGTGGGCGGCGCAGCATTACCGCTTCGATGCACCCAACCGCCTGCTCACCTCCGGCGGCCTGGGAACGATGGGCTACGGCCTGCCCGCCGCGCTGGGGGCAAAGGCGGCGAACCCGGACAAGGAAGTGATCTGCATCACCGGCGATGCCTCCATCCAGATGAACATCCAGGAGCTTTCCACCGCCATTCAGCACGACTTGCCGGTGAAGGTGTTCCTGCTGAACAACAACTACATGGGCATGGTGCGGCAGTGGCAGGAGCTGCTGCACGGCAACCGGCTGTCCGAATCCTACGTCGAGGCACAGCCGGATTTCCTGATGCTGGCCAAGGCCTACCAGTGGCATGGCATCGACGTGCGCAAGCCGGACGAGCTGGACGATGCCATTCGCGAGATGCTGGCCTCCGACAGGCCGGTATTCATGAACGTGCAGGTGATCAACCTGGCCAATTGCTTCCCGATGATCCCCGCCGGCCAGCCGCACAACGAGATGCTGCTGGGCGATGAGGTAAAAAGCGCGGAAGAGGCCGGCGTGTAAGGATGTGAGGAGGACAAGACCATGAACAAGCCTGCAGGGGGCATCCCGCCCGCATCCACCTATTTCTTCAGTGGCACGGAAGAGCGCGAGGAGCAGCACACGCTGGCGGTGATCGTGGACAACGAGCCTGGCGTGCTGGCGCGCATCATCGGCCTGTTCTCCGCGCGCGGCTACAACATCGAGCAGCTTACGGTGTCGGAAACGCAGCACGAGCAGGGCATTTCGCGCATCACCATCGTCTGCCGCGGCACGCCGAAGACGCTCAACCAGATCCGCGCCCAGCTTTCGCGCCTCATCCCGGTGCATTCGGTGGCCGACCTGACGGTGCAGGGCGACCCCATCGAGCGCGAGCTGGCGCTGGTGAAGGTGGCCGGCGAGGGCGATAGCCGAGTGGAGGCGCTGCGCATTGCCGATGCCTTCCGTGCACGGGTGGTGGATGCGCAGTCCAGATCCTTCGTGTTCGAGATCACCGGCAAGACGCGCAAGGTGGACCAGTTCATCGACCTGATGAAGCCGCTGGGTCTCATCGAGGTGGTGCGCACCGGCATCGCTGCCATCTCCCGCGGCCCGCAGCCGCTGCGCACCAGCATGGGGGAGTGAGACGACATGATCAATCTCTCCGTGAACCTGAATGCCGTCGCCCTGCTGCGCAACCGCCGCGATCTGCCGTGGCCGGACGTGTGCGACATCGGCAGGCTGGCGCTGGGCAACGGTGCGCACGGGCTGACGGTGCACCCAAGGCCCGACGAACGGCACATCCGCCGGCAGGATGTATATGACATCCACGAGATGATCCGCCGCGAATATCCGGACAAGGAATACAACATCGAAGGCTATCCCGACGAGCGCTGGCTTTCCATCGTCGAGGAGGTGAAACCCGACCAGGCCACGCTGGTGCCTGACGATCCGGATCAGCCCACCTCCGACCACGGCTGGGATTTCGCCGCCCAGCGCGATTTTCTCGCCCCCATCGTCGAGCGGCTGAAGAAGCGCGGCATTCGCGTCTCGCTGTTCGCCAACCCGTCGCCGGAAGGGTTGGAAGTGGCGAAGGAGATCGGTGCCGACCGCATCGAGATCTACACCGGCCCCTACGGGCAGTGCTTTGATGATCGCGAACGCCAGGCGAAGGAGCTGCAGATGATCGCCTTCACGGCGCAGGCGGCGCAGTCGCTGCGGCTGGGGGTGAACGCCGGCCACGACCTCACCGTGCAGAACCTGACCCCGCTGGTGATGGCGGTGCCCAACCTCGATGAAGTCTCCATCGGCCACGCGCTCACCGCCGATGCCCTGAAGTTCGGCATGGGAGAAACCGTCAAGCGCTTCCTGCGCGCCATGGGACACAGGGTGTGAGCCACGCCTTGCCTTTTGGGGCCGAGCGGTTATTGTCCCAGCCGGGCAGCTACCATGCCAATCCACACGATATTCCGCATCTGACGAGGGGAAATCATCTCATGCGCGTCTATTATGACTCCGACTGCGACGTCAATCTCATCAAGGACAAGAAGGTCGCCATCATCGGCTTCGGCTCGCAGGGCCACGCCCATGCCATGAACCTGCAGGATTCCGGCGTGAAGAAGGTCGTCGTCGCCCTGCGCCCCGGTTCGCCCTCGGCGAAGAAGGCCAACGCCGCCGGGCTGAAGGTGATGTCCGTGCCCGAAGCCGCCAAGTGGGCCGACCTTCTCATGTTCGCCATCCCCGACGAGCTGCAGGCCGACGTGTGGAAGGAGCACGTCGCCCCCAACATCCGCGATGGCGCAGCGGTGGCCTTCGCCCACGGGCTGAACATTCACTTCAACCTCATCGAGCCGAAGGAAACCCTCGATGTCATCATGATCGCGCCGAAAGGCCCCGGCCACACGGTGCGCGGCGAATACGTGAAGGGTGGCGGCGTGCCCACCCTCATCGCCGTGCAGCAGGATGCCTCCGGCCAGGCCAAGGACATCGCGCTGTCCTACGCCTCGGCCATCGGCGGCGGGCGCTCCGGCATCATCGAGACCACCTTCCGCGAGGAATGCGAGACCGACCTGTTCGGCGAGCAGGCGGTGCTGTGCGGCGGCCTGGTGGAGCTGATCCGCAACGGCTTCGAGACCCTGGTGGAGGCCGGCTACGCCCCGGAAATGGCCTATTTCGAGTGCCTGCACGAGGTGAAGCTCATCGTCGATCTCATCTACGAGGGCGGCATCGCCAACATGAACTACTCCATCTCCAACACCGCCGAATATGGCGAATACGTCTCCGGCCCGCGCGTGCTGCCGAAGGAGGAGACCAAGCGCCGCATGAAGGAGGTGCTGCACGACATCCAGACCGGCAAGTTCGTCTCCGACTGGATGAGCGAATGCAAGGCCGGCCAGCCGCGCTTCAAGGCCACCCGCCGCCTGCACGACGAGCACCCCATCGAGGAAGTCGGCGAACGCCTGCGCGCCATGATGCCCTGGATCACCGCCAACAAGCTGGTGGACAAGGACAAGAACTGACCCCACGATTACCTGTTTCACCTGCGCAAACGCAGGGCGCTGGAGGCTGCTTGCCCATTCATCCTCCGGCATCGGGCATCAAGAAGAGTTTTCCGGCCTGCCTTGCAGGCTGGAAAACTCTTTTGCACGTTTGACTCCATCGTGTAGTGAGCTGGCACCACGCTCTTGTTGACTCCACCCCTTGAGCTCACTGCTCCCCCCGCTCCTTGCGGCGTTGCTGGCGCAGGCGTTCCCAGTATTGCAGGCGCTTGTTGATCTCGCGCTCGAAGCCGCGCTCAGGAGGCTGGTAGAAGCGCATGCGCCCCATGCCGTCGGGGAAGTAGTGCTGGCCGGAGAAGGCATCCGGCTGGTCATGGTCGTAGAGGTAGCCTTCGCCGTAGCCCTCCTGCTGCATCAGCTTCGTCGGGGCGTTGAGGATGATCTTCGGCGGCGGTGCGGAGCCGCTCTGCCGTGCTGCCTTCATCGCCGCCTTGAAGGCCACGTAAACGGCGTTGGACTTCGGCGCCGTGGCCAGGTGCACCACCGCCTGCGCAATGGCCAGCTCGCCCTCCGGGCTGCCCAGCCGGTCATAGGCTTCCGCCGCGGCAATGGCGATGGGCAGCGCCTGCGGGTCGGCCTCGCCGATGTCCTCGCTGGCCATGCGGATGACCCGCCGGGCGATGTAGCGCGGGTCTTCCCCGGCGGTGAGCATGCGCGCCAGCCAGTAGAGCGCCGCGTCCGGGTCGGAGCCGCGCACCGACTTGTGCAGGGCCGAGATGAGGTTGTAATGCCCGTCGCGATCCTTGTCGTAGCTCGGCAGCCGCCGCTGCACCAGCGCCGCCAGCGCCTGTGCATCCAGCGCCTCGCCACCCTCCGGCACGGCGGCAAGGATGTCCTGCACCATGTTCAGCAGGTAGCGCCCGTCGCCATCGGCCAGCCGCAACAGGTGTGCCCGCGCCTCCTCCGTCAACGGCAACGCACGCCCCGCGTGCGCCTCCGCCCGGCGGATCAGCTCGCCCAACGCTTCCTCGTCCAGCGCGTTGAGCACCAGCACCTGGCAGCGCGACAGCAAGGCCGCGTTCAGCTCGAAGCTGGGGTTCTCCGTCGTCGCCCCGATGAGAATGACGGTGCCATCCTCCACCACCGGCAGGAAGGCATCCTGCTGCGCCCGGTTGAAGCGGTGGATCTCGTCCACGAACAGCACCGTGCCCTGCCCCGCCGCACGCCGCTCCCGCGCCCGGCTGAACACCTTCTTCAGGTCGGCAACGCCGGAGAAGATGGCCGAAAGCTGCTCGAAGTGCAGCACCGCGGGCCGTGCGGAGGCTTCATCGGCATTCCCCGCGCCATCAGCCGCGGGCCGGCACCGCAACTCCTCGAACAGCAATCGGGCAATGGTGGTCTTGCCGCTGCCCGGCGGCCCCCACAGGATGAGCGACGGCAACCGCCCGGACTTCAGCAGCCGCGTAAGCGTGCCTTCCGGCCCCAGCAGATGCCCCTGCCCCACCACCTCGTCCAGCGAGCGCGGACGCAATACATCCGCCAGCGGACGCGCACCATCATCCGCACCCGCCACCTGCCGCTGCCCGCCGCCCTCCTCCGGCGCCTCGAACAGCAGCGACTGCTTCTGCCCTGAATCGACCATCAGGAACAATGAAAGAACATCTGCTGCGACCTGTCAACCGAACCGCATCCTTACAATCCCGCCGCGCCGCCACAGGTCGATGGCGCGCACCCGGCCCGTGCGGCGCAGCAGCGCCTGCAGCTGCCGCGCCGAGCGCACGGGCTGGCCGTTCACCTGCAGGATGATATCGCCACGGCGAATGCCCAGCCGCGCCGCCGGCGAGCCGCCCGGCACCCGCAGCACTACCACGCCGCCGCGCAGCCGCAGGCGTTGCCGCAGGCGCTCTGTCATCTCTCCCACCAGCACGCCGTTCAGCATGTGCCGCCCGCGCAACCGCACGGGGCGATCGCGCACATCGGAAGGCGGCGGCACCCGCTTCACCTTGAAGCTGATGCGCCGCCCGTTGCGCAGCACCTCCACCACCGCATCCACGCCAATGGGCCGGCTGGCCAGCCGGTAGCCGAATTCGCTGGCCTTGCGCAGCGGCTTGCCATCGATCGACAGGATCACGTCGCCGACGCGAATGCCCGCCTGCCGCAGCGGGCTTTGCGGGTCCAGCGCCTCCACCAGACCGCCCTGTGGCCGCGGCAGGCCCAGCGCCTCGGCCATGTCGGTATCCACCGTGCGCAGCTTCACCCCGCCCCACGGGCGCACCACCCGCCCGTCCTTCGCGTTCACCAACATGCTGCGCACCAGGTTCACCGGCACGGCGAAGCCCAGCCCGATGTTGCCGCCCGACCGCGAGACGATCATGGTGTTGATGCCCACCAGCTCGCCCTTCAGGTTCACCAGCGCGCCGCCGGAGTTGCCGGGGTTGATGGCGGCATCGGTCTGGATGAAGGCCTGGTATGGCGAGCGCCCGATGCGCGTGCGCCCCAGCCCGGAGACGATACCCATGGTAACCGTCTGCCCCACGCCGAACGGGTTGCCGATGGCCAGCACCACGTCCCC
The DNA here is from genome assembly GCA_026982665.1 of Hyphomicrobiales bacterium. Classification (GTDB taxonomy): domain Bacteria; phylum Pseudomonadota; class Alphaproteobacteria; order Rhizobiales; family Aestuariivirgaceae; genus Thermopetrobacter. The sequence continues at coordinate 6,974 of JALSGQ010000118.1, forward strand.
CACCTCCAGCGCATCGGAATCGCCCAGCTTCAGCACCGGCAGCGGCGTATCGGCATCCACCTTCAGCAGCGCCAGGTCGGTTTCCTCGTCGCGCAACAGCACGCGCGCCGGAAACTCCCGCCCGTCGGAGAGCACCACGCGAATGTCCACCGCGTTCTCGATGACATGGCTGTTGGTAACGATGCGCCCGTCCGCCGAGACGATGAC
>JALSGQ010000119.1 GCA_026982665.1 Hyphomicrobiales bacterium
CGTGAGCAAATCGGACCTCATGGCAGACCCTCGCACCAGCATCATCGTGCGCGGCGCGCGCGAGCACAACCTGAAGAACGTCTCCGTCGATCTGCCCAAGCATCGGCTGATCGTCTTCACCGGCCTGTCCGGCTCCGGCAAGTCGTCGCTGGCGTTCGACACCATCTACGCCGAGGGCCAGCGCCGCTACGTGGAGAGCCTCTCGGCCTATGCCCGGCAGTTCCTGGAGATGATGGGCAAGCCGGACGTGGACAGCATCGAGGGCCTGGCCCCGGCCATCTCCATCGAGCAGAAGACCACCAGCCGCAACCCGCGCTCCACCGTCGGCACCGTTACCGAGATTCACGACTACATGCGGCTGCTGTTCGCCCGCGTCGGCACGCCATACTCCCCCGCCACCGGCCTGCCCATCGAGAGCCAGACGGTGAGCCAGATGGTGGACAGGCTGCTGGCCCTGGCGGAAGGCACGCGGCTCTACCTGCTGGCGCCCATCGTGCGCGGGCGCAAGGGCGAATACCGCAAGGAGTTCGCCGAGCTGCTGCGCGCCGGCTTTCAGCGCGTGAAGGTGGATGGCCAGTTCCACCACCTGGAAGACCCGCCGGTGCTGGACAAGAAGTTCAAGCACGACATCGAGGTGGTGGTGGATCGCCTCGTCATCCGCCCCGACCTCGGCCAGCGCCTGGCCGATTCGCTGGAAACGGCGCTGAAGCTGGCCGACGGCATCGCCATCGCCGAGTTCGCCGACGAGCAGGACGAGAAGGGCGCGCCGAAGCGCATCATCTTCTCCGAGAAGTTCGCCTGCCCCGTCTCCGGCTTCACCATCCCGGAGATCGAGCCACGGCTGTTCTCCTTCAACAACCCCTTCGGCGCCTGCCCGCAGTGCGACGGGCTGGGCACGCAGCTCTCCTTCGAGCCTGACCTGGTGGTGCCCGACCCCACCTTGAGCCTCGCCGACGGCGCCATCGCCCCGTGGTCGCGCAACGGTGTTGGCGGCAGCTTTGCCCGGCAGGCGCTCTCGGCAGTGTGCAAGCACTTCGGCGTGTCCATGAACACCCCGTGGCAGGAGCTGCCGGAGGAGGTGCGCCAGGCCATCCTGTTCGGCACGAAGGAGCCGGTGCCCTTCCGCTATTCCGACGGCAGGCGGCGTTATGACGTGAAGCGCCCGTTTCAGGGCGTCATCCCCAACCTGCGCCAGCGCTGGGCGGAGACCGAATCCACCTGGCTGCGCGAGGAGCTGTCCCGCTACCTTTCCGACAAGCCCTGCCCCGCCTGCGAGGGCTTCCGCCTGAAGCCGGAGGCGCTGGCGGTGAAGATCGCCGGGCTGCACATCGGCGAGGTTTCGCGCTTCTCCATCCGCGAAGCGCACGCATGGTTCGGACAGGTGGAGGAGCACCTCACACCAGCGAAGCGCGAGATCGCCCGCCGCATCCTGAAGGAGATCCGCGAGCGCCTGAAGTTCCTCGTGGACGTGGGGCTGGACTACCTGACGCTGGATCGCAAGTCCGGCACCCTCTCCGGCGGCGAGAGCCAGCGCATCCGCCTCGCCAGCCAGATCGGATCGGGCCTGACCGGCGTGCTCTACGTGCTGGACGAGCCCAGCATCGGCCTGCACCAGCGCGACAACGACCGGCTGCTGGCCACGCTCTTCCGCCTGCGCGACCTCGGCAACACCGTCATCGTCGTGGAGCACGACGAGGACACCATCCGCGCCGCCGACCACGTGCTGGACATCGGCCCCGGCGCCGGCGTGCACGGCGGCGAGATCGTCGCGCAAGGCACGCCGCAGGACATCATGGCGGCCAAGGACTCGCTCACCGGCCAGTATCTGTCGGGCCAGCTCTGCATCCCGGTGCCGAAGAAGCGCCGCCCGGCAAACCGCAAGCGCATGCTGCGCCTCATCGGCGCCTCCGGCAACAACCTGAAGCACGTAACCGCCGAAATCCCGCTCGGCACGTTCGTCTGCATCACCGGCGTGTCCGGCTCCGGCAAATCGACGCTGACCATCGACACGCTCTATGCCGCGCTGGCCCGCAAGCTCACCGGCGCCCGCGCCAACCCCGCGCCTTACGAGAAGCTGGAAGGGCTGGAGCACCTCGACAAGGTCATCGACATAGACCAGTCGCCCATTGGCCGCACCCCGCGCTCCAACCCCGCCACCTACACCGGCGCCTTCACCCCCATCCGCGAGTGGTTTGCCTCGCTGCCCGAGGCCAAGGCGCGCGGCTACAGGCCGGGGCGGTTTTCCTTCAACGTCAAGGGCGGGCGTTGCGAGGCCTGCAAGGGCGATGGCGTCATCAAGATCGAGATGCACTTCCTGCCTGACGTTTACGTTACCTGCGAGCAGTGCGGCGGCAAGCGCTACAACCGCGAGACCCTGCAGATCACCTGGAAGGGCAAGACCATCGCCGACGTGCTGGACATGACGGTAACAGAGGCGCTGGAGTTCTTCTCCGCCGTGCCGGCGGTGCGCAACAGGCTGGCGATGCTGGAGCAGGTGGGGCTGGGCTACATGAAAGTGGGCCAGCCGGCCACCACGCTCTCCGGCGGCGAGGCGCAGCGGGTGAAGCTCTCCAAGGAGCTGGCAAAGCGCGCCACGGGCCGCACGCTGTATATCCTTGATGAACCCACCACCGGCCTGCACTTCCACGACGTGAAGAAGCTGCTGGACGTGCTGCATGCGCTGGTGGAGCAGGGCAACACGGTAGTGGTCATCGAGCACAACCTGGATGTCATCAAGACCGCCGACTGGATCATCGACCTCGGCCCCGAAGGCGGCGACCGCGGCGGCGAAATCGTCATCGCCGGCACCCCGGAAGAGGTCGCCGCCTGCGAGAGAAGCTGGACCGGCAAGT
>JALSGQ010000120.1 GCA_026982665.1 Hyphomicrobiales bacterium
CCGATGCGTTATGTCAAGATGAATAAACAAGCACCAGAGGTAAAAAAGCCCAAACCCAAACCTAAGCCAAAACCAAAACGTGCACAGCCAAAGGCACCATTACCAGATTTAAGTTCTATGTTGGGTGGTATTGCTATGGATATACCTGAGTTTTCTTCTGGGGATATTATGGGTAATGCTAAAAACATTTTGGGAGATGTTGCTGCAGATGCAGCGATGAGCGAAGGCACGGTAGACACAAAACCTAGAGTCATTTCGCGCTCAGCCATGGAGTATCCACCAAGTGCTGCCAAAAAAGGCATTAAAGGGTATGTCATTGTGAATTTACTCATTGCCAAAGATGGAAGTGTAGAGGTAGCTAAAGTGATAGCTTCTAGTCCTGCAGGTGTATTTGATGCAGCAGCACTTAGAGGCATAAGAAATTGGCGTTTTGCTCCCGCGAAATATAAAGGTAATCCAGTCAAAGTTTGGGCAAAACAAAAAGTCCGTTTTGATTTAAATTAAGGTGAAGAGATGTTGAAAAAACTTTTACTATTAGGCTTTGCGTTTTGCGTAAGTACACAGATGCTTATGGCTAAAAAACAGAGTGAACAAACCATCAATCATATAGAGATTGCAACGATACTTTTCTATGATGGAAAATACGATAAAGCGTTAGAGTCTTTGCAAAAAGCAAAAGACTCGCATATGGATATCGACTGGGTGAAGTACCACTCTATGAGGGGGATGATAGCACTTAAAGATGAGAAGTACAAACAAGCCATCAGCGAACTCAATAAAGCAGTGGAGGCTACAAAAAAGAAGGTCTATAAAGCACCAGAAGAAGAGAAAGAAAAAAGAGAAGTCCTTTTTTCAATTTTTTCTGAAAAAAAGAAAAAGAAAAAAAGTCAAAAACCTCTTTTTGAACCTGAAAAGATAAGAAGAGCAAAACTAGATGAGTTGCATATCTATCTTTCTCAAGCATACTATAGAGATGGTCAATACATACGTGCAGCAAAAGCACTTGATGCAGCGGGAGAGCGTGGGCGAGATAGTGCTTCACTCTTTACCTTTAGAGCAGAGTGCTACTGGAAAGCTAAACAAAAAGTAGCAGCTATAAGTGCACTCAATAAAGGAAGTAAACTTTTTCCTAAAGATGCAACTTTATTAAAGCAAAAATTTTACTATTTTGCAGAACTTAAGCTCTATCAAGCTTCTATTGATGCGGCAAAATCATATATGAAAAAAGTGCCTGCAAATGTACAAGAATATATATCGTTGGCTCAAATGCTTATGGGTGGAGGAGAGTTTATGGAGGCGATAAAGGTACTAGAAGAAGCAAGATTACTTTTTCCTACTTCTGCAAAAGTGTACATTTTACTTGGACACTACTATAAACAAAGAGATATGCCACATACAACAGC
>JALSGQ010000121.1 GCA_026982665.1 Hyphomicrobiales bacterium
AAACCCGCGTGGGCAGACAGGAGCGAGCATATCGTGAGCAACGGCGTCATTTCTCCCGCCGAAGAGAAGGCATCCGGGCAGCCGGCGCAGCCATCCCTGCAGCCGCTGCTGGATCTCGTCGCCGCCGACATGGACAGGCTGAACCGTCTCATCCTCTCCTATGCCGAGGCGCACGTGGAGCTGATCCCGAAGCTGGCGCATCATCTCATCGATGCCGGTGGCAAGCGCCTGCGCCCGATGATAACGCTGGCCGCCGCCAGCCTGTGCAACTACAGCGGCGAGGATCACGTCAAGGTGGCCTGCGCCGTGGAGTTCCTGCACACCGCCACCCTGCTGCATGACGACGTGGTGGACGAATCCGACATCCGCCGCGGGCGCAAGGCGGCGCGCCTGCTGTGGGGCAACCAGGCCACCGTGCTGGTGGGCGACTACCTGCTGGCCCAGTGCTTTCGCATGATGGTGGAAACACGCAACCTCGATGCGCTGGACATCATGTCTTCCGCCGCCGCCGACATTGCCGAGGGCGAGGTCTTTCAGCTCACCCTGCAGAACGACGTCTCCACCAGCGAGGACGACTACATGCAGATGATCGAGTGGAAGACCGCCACCCTGTTTGCCGCCGCTGCCGAGCTGGGCGCGGTGCTGGCCGGGCGCAATGCCGATGAGCGTGCCGCCCTGCGCCGCTTCGGGCGCGATCTCGGCATTGCCTTTCAGCTGGTGGATGATGCGCTGGACTATGGCGGCCAGCAGGCGGTGATGGGCAAGAAGGTGGGCGATGACTTCCGCGAGGGCAAGATAACCCTGCCCGTGGTGCTGGCTCATGCCCGCGGCAATGACGAGGAGCGCGCCTTCTGGCAGCGCGTCATCCAGCAGGGCGAACAGCGCGAGGGAGACCTGGAGCATGCCATTGCCCTGATGCAGCGTCATGATGCCCTGGCCGATACCATTGCCCGCGCCCGCCAGTATGGCGATGCCGCCAACGAGGCCCTGCAGGCCTTCCCCGATGGCAAGGCCCGTGCGGCGCTGCGGCAGGCCGTGGATTTCTGCATCGCCCGTGCCTACTGAATGTTGCTGCATGGCCTTACGGCCATGCAGCGGCCCTTTCATCAATGCCCGAAACGCGGCATAAGGATTCCGTGTGGTTCGCGTGCAGCCCGTCGGGCTGGCGGAAGGGGATGAGCGTGGTCCGGGGAGGAGAGCGTGATGATGCATCGCGGGATGATTGCTGGTGCGGTGGGGCTGGGGCTGCTGATGATGGCTGGCGGGCTGCCGTTGACCTCGCAGCCACTGGCCTGGGCGCAGCAGAAGGCGCAGAAGGCGCAGAAGACGCAGCAGAAGGCCCGTCCGGCAGCAGGGCAGGCCACCGACATCACCGCCGACAACATGGAAATCGATGATGCAAGGAACATCATCGTCTTCTCCGGCAATGTGCGGGTAAGGCGGGGCGATACGCTGCTGACGGCCAAACGGCTGGAAGTGCTGCGCGAGAAGGCTGCATCCGGAAAGGACGGGCAGCAGGAAGGCGGCGCGGCGAAGCTGCGCCGCTGGGTCGCCACCGGCGGCGTGCGCATCGTGCGCGGAGACACGGTCATCACCGGCAGCCGGGCGGTGATGGAAGTGCAGACCGATACCCTCACCGTTACCGGCAACGTGGTGGTGAAGCAGCCCGATTCCACCATTCGCGGCTCGAAGCTCATCACCAACCTGAAGACCAACGTTACCCGCATCGTTGCCGGCGGCAAGGCAAGGGTGCGCGGCACCTTCCGTTGATGCCGCTCCTGGCAGCGGCATCACCAGGCCCGGCAGGGCACGGCCGGGCCGCAGCAACGGCGCACAAGGCGGCATTTCACGCAATTTTAAACAACAGCACGCTATTCCTACGGGGGCAGGCCGGGCAATGAACACGCAGGCAGAGGCAGCGGGCGGCGGTGCATCTTCGGCCGCAATGCATCATCAGGCCGGTGGCGAGGCAGGGAACGAGGGCCTCATCGCGCAGGATCTGCGCAAGAGTTATGGCCGGCGTCCGGTGGTGCGCGGTGTTTCGCTGTCGGTGCGGCGTGGCGAGGCCGTGGGCCTGCTGGGGCCGAATGGTGCGGGCAAGACGACGGTGTTCTACATGATCACCGGCCTCATTGCCGCCGATGCCGGCTCCATCCTTCTGGACGGGCAGGATGTAACCATGCTGCCCATCCATCGCCGGGCGCGCATGGGCATCGGCTATCTGCCACAGGAAGCTTCGGTGTTTCGCGGGCTTTCGGTGGCCGACAACATCAGGGCCGTGCTGGAGGTGCGTAGGATCTCCCGCGCGGAGCGTGAACGTAAAGTGCGTGAGTTGTTGCATGAGTTCCAGATCGAACACCTCGAACATTCGCCAGCTGTGGCGTTATCTGGCGGAGAGCGTCGCCGCGTGGAGATCGCCCGCGCTCTCGCCGCAGATCCCCGATACATGCTGCTCGACGAGCCCTTCGCAGGGATTGATCCGATTGCGGTCAATGATATCCGCACCCTGGTGCGACAGCTTACCGCTAGGGGACTCGGGGTGCTTGTTACGGATCACAACGTGCGCGAAACCCTCGGTCTCATCGACCGCGCCTGCATCATCCACGATGGCGAGGTGATGATGGAAGGCACGCCCGAGGAGATCGTCGCCAACCCGGACGTGCGCCGGCACTACCTGGGCGAGGACTTCACCCTGTAGCGGTGTTGCGCCTGGGCATGTTGCATCGGGCCTGGTGCATGCCGGCGGGCAGTGCCCGGGCACATTGTCCGCTGGCATGCACCACCGTTGGAGCCATTGCCGGACACCATGCCATGCGGCTTCTGCATGGCATTTTTTGTGTCTGTCCTCTTGACGCCCTGTGCTCCCGCGCCTATTTCCAGCGCGACTGTTAGCACTCACCGTCATCGAGTGCTAACAGCGGTGGGGCATCCCACTACTGATGCACCCCACTACTGATGAATGCATTCAGGTTCCCTTCCACGGCATTGACATGCGGGAAGGGACGGTTCGCACAGGAAGGTTCAACCGTTTGCAGTTTCAGGGAGACAAGGCAATGGCATTCCGTCCCTTGCATGATCGCGTGCTCATCCGCCGCCTCGAGGAAGAGAACAAGACGCCGAGCGGCATCATCATTCCCGATTCCGCCAAGGAAAAGCCGCAGCAGGGCGAGGTCATCGCCGTTGGCCCCGGCGCGCGCGACGAGAGCGGCAAGCTGGTGCCGCTGGACGTGAAGGTGGGCGACAAGGTGCTGTTCGGCAAGTGGTCCGGCTCCGAGGTTACCATTGATGGCGAGGAGCTGCTGATCATGAAGGAGTCCGACATCCTCGGCGTCATCGAATGACAGGCTGTGCGTGGCAGCGCCTGGTAGCGATCTGGCGCTCCCGTGCGAGGAACGAGACGAGCAACGCAATCAATACAGCGAAGGGGTGAGATAACCATGTCTGCCAAGGAAGTCGTGTTCGATACCGATGCCCGCAAGGCGATGCTGCGCGGCATCGACGTGCTGGCCAACGCGGTGAAGGTTACGCTGGGTCCGAAGGGCCGCAACGTGGTCATCGAGAAGGCCTTTGGTGCGCCGCGCACCACCAAGGACGGCGTCTCCGTGGCGCGCGAGATCGAGCTGGAGGACAAGTTCGAGAACATGGGCGCGCAGCTGGTGCGCGAGGTGGCTTCCCGCACCAATGACGTGGCCGGCGACGGCACCACCACCGCCACGGTGCTGACCCAGGCGGTGGCGCACGAGGGCATGAAGCTGGTGGAAGCCGGCATGAACCCGATGGACCTGCGCCGCGGCATCACCCAGGCGGTGAAGGCGGTGGTGGAGCACCTGAAGAGCAAGGCCAAGGAGGTGAAGACCTCCGAGGAAGTGGCGCAGGTGGGCACCATCTCCGCCAATGGCGAGCGCGAGATCGGCGAGCTGATCGCCGAGGCCATGCAGAAGGTCGGCAACGAGGGCGTCATCACCGTGGAGGAGAACAAGGGCCTGGAGACCGAGCTGGAGGTCGTGGAAGGCATGCAGTTCGACCGCGGCTATCTCTCGCCCTACTTCGTAACCAACGCCGACAAGATGCAGGTGGAGCTGGAGGATCCCTTCATCCTCGTGCATGACAAGAAGATCAGCTCGCTGCAGCCGCTGCTGCCGCTGCTGGAGCAGGTGCTGCAGGCCAACAAGCCGCTGCTGATCATCGCCGAGGACGTGGAGGGCGAGGCCCTGGCCACGCTGGTGGTGAACCGCCTGCGCGGCGGCCTGAAGGTGTGCGCGGTGAAGGCCCCGGGCTTTGGCGATCGCCGCAAGGCCATGCTGCAGGACATCGCCATCCTCACCGGTGGCCAGGTCATCTCCGAGGAGCTGGGTTACAAGCTGGAGAACGTAACCCTGGAGGAGCTGGGCACCGCCAAGCGCGTGGTGGTGGACAAGGACAACACCACCATCATCGACGGTGCCGGCAAGAAGGAGGACATCGAGGCGCGCATCAACCAGATCAAGCAGCAGCTGGAGAACACCACCTCCGAGTATGACCGCGAGAAGCTGCAGGAGCGCCTCGCCAAGCTGGCCGGCGGCGTGGCCGTCATCAAGGTCGGCGGTGCCACCGAGGTGGAGGTGAAGGAGCGCAAGGATCGCGTGGACGATGCGCTCAACGCCACCCGTGCCGCAGTGGAAGAGGGCATCGTGCCCGGCGGTGGCGTGGCCCTGCTGCGCGCCAAGGAGGCCATTGCCGACCTGAAGGGCGAGAACGAGGACGTGCAGGCCGGCATCGAGATCGTCCAGCGGGCGCTGGAGGCTCCCATCCGCCAGATTGCCGAGAACGCCGGCGTGGAAGGTGCGGTGGTCGTCGGCAAGGTGCTGGACGGCAAGGACTACGCCTTCGGCTACAACGCCCAGACCGGCGAATATGGCGACATGTTCAAGATGGGCGTGATCGACCCGGCGAAGGTGGTGCGCACGGCGCTGGAGGATGCCTCTTCCGTGGCCGGCCTGCTGATCACCACCGAGGCGATGATCGCCGAGAAGCCGAAGGAAGAGAAGGCCGCCGCGGGCGCACCTGACATGGGCGGCATGGGCTTCTGATCAGCCCTCGTTCTCTTCACGAAAACGCAAGCGGGAAGGGCTGCTCCACCGGAGCAGCCCTTTCTGCATGCGGGAGGAGTACACCAGTCAAGTGTGAAGTATTTTGCAAGAGGCTGAATAAAGAGTGTTTTTATGAGAATTCGAAAGCTGCAAATTGCAAGGTTCCGGCAATTTTTTTGCCGGAACCTTGCAATTTGCTCAAACCAGAAATGATGTCCTGCTGGCGCCGGGCCGTCCCAAGCCAGCAGGACGCCTTGTTTTTCCTGAAGAAAAGTATTTCCAGCCTGCAAAGCAGGCTGGAAAACTTTTCTTCACGTTCGACGCACCAGTTTCGGCTCTGCTGGCACCAGGCAGCACATGGGCAGGCAAGGCACGCAGCCGCCTTTCATGCCCGGCCCGAAGCCGAGACGAGGATAAGGTGTTCCGGGATCGTGAGGCAGGATGCAAACGCCTTTCTGGCGTGCTTCACCAGGCGTTGTGCCTCATCGGTGCTTGATCATTTGCCAGGGGTGTTTGACTTCAGCCGTGCGGCCTTCTTCTCGTCCCACCACCAGATGTCCGGAAAGCCGACCGCATGTTCGGGAATGCGCACAGGCTTGCCGAAGCGGTCCCAGCGGGCGGTGCGCTCGTAGGTGATGTGCCACATGGGCACCACGTAATGGTTCCACAGCAGCACCCTGTCCAGCGCGCGGGTGGCGGCCACCAGCTCCTCGCGCGATTTCGCGTAGATGATGCGCTCGATGAGCCAGTCCACCGCCTCGTTGCGAATGCCCGCCCAATTGCGCGAGCCGGGGCGGCTGGCGGCTTCCGACCCCCAGTAGTTGCGCTGCTCGTTGCCGGGGCTCAGCGACTGTCCCCAGGAGCCGACGATGATGTCGAAGTCGAAGTTCTTCACCCGCCGCTGGTATTGCGCCGAATCGATGGTGCGCACGGTGGTCTGTATGCCCAGCCTGTTCAGCGTCTTGGCATAGGGCAGCACGATGCGCTCGAATGCCGGTGAAACCAGCAGGAACTCCACCTTGAACGGCTCGCCCTTGTCGTTCACCAGCCACTGCCCCTGCCGTTTCCAGCCGGCGGCGGTGAGCAGCTGAAATGCCTTGCGCAGGTTTGCCCGCTGCTGTTGCGGTGTTTCGTTGACGGGGTTTCGGTATTCCTGCGTGAACACCTCCGGCGGCACCTTGTCCCTGATCTGCTCCAGCAGCTCCAGCTCCTTGCCCTGCGGCAATCCCGTGGCGGCCAGCTCCGAATTGGCGAAGAAGCTGTTGGTGCGGGTGTATTGGCCGTGAAACAGGTTGCGGTTGGCCCACTCGAAGTCGAATGCCAGGTTGAAGGCCTGCCGCACGCGCGCATCGGCAAATTTCCTGCGCCTGAGGTTCAGCACGTAGGCCTGCATGCCGCGGGCGTTCTTCAGGTGAAATTTCTCCAGCACCACGTCGCCGCGCTGCACGGCGGGGAAGTCATAGCCCGTGGCCCAGCGCTTGGAGTTGTTCTCGTCGCGCCAGTCGTATTCATCGGCCTTGAAGGCCTCGAAGGCCACCGTCTCGTCGCGGAAATAGACGACGTGAATCTCGTCGAAGTTGTCGTAGCCGACATTCACCGGCAGATCTCTTGCCCAATAGTCCTCGACACGCTGCAGCGTGATGTATTCTCCGGCCTTGAAATCGGCAATGCGATAGGCAGCGGAACCAAGCGGCGCTTCCAGGATGGCATTCTGCAAGGAGCGCGGCTTGCCATTCGCCCCGCTGGCCGTCCACCAGTGCTTTGGCAACACCGGCATCTGGCCGGTGATCTGCGGCAGCTCGCGGTTGCCCTTGGCACTGAAGATGAAGCGCACCTCGCGCTCGCCGGTCTGTTCCACCTTGTCGATGTCGCGATAGTAGAAGGCATAAAAGGGGTGTGCTTTCTTCAGGTTTTCCATGGAAAAGATGACATCCTCCGGCGTGATGGGCGTGCCATCGTGAAAGCGTGCCTGCTCGCGCAGGCGAAAGGCGACGAAGGAATAGTCATCCGGATGCGCCACCGCCTCGGCAATGAGGCCGTATTCGGAGCCGGGTTCGTCCAGCGAGGACTTGATGAGCCGGTCATGTATGCTGCCCACCGCGCCGGCAGCCTCGCCCTTGAAGCTGTAGGGGTTGAGGCTGTCGAACGAACCGATGGCAAACAGCCGCACGCGCCCGCCCTTCGGCGCATCCGGCTTCACGTAATCGAAGTGCCTGAAGTCCGGGCCATACTTCAGGTCGCCAAACAGCGACAGGCCATGTTTCCACCGCAATCCTTCCGCCGTTTCCCCGGCCGCCGCGGCCAGGCGCAGGGTGGCAAGCCCCGGCACCGCGGCCAGCAGTTTCAGCAACGAACGACGCGACAGCAGCATGAACATTCTCCCACAGGCGACTCAGCCAACGATGCGTGGCAGCAGGGTAGCAAATGCACGCGCCGGCGGAAACGGGCGCGGAAATGAAAATGCCGACAGCCCCGTTGCAGGGGCTGCCGGCAATTGCCGTACGATCAGGGTGTCAGCGCCACATCCTGCCGGCCTTACTGGCCAAGCGACTTCAGGTAGGCCAGCAGGTTGGCGATGTCCTCTTCCTTCTTCAGGCCGGCAAAGGCCATCTTGTTGCCGGGGATGAAGGTTTTCGGAGAGGCCAGCCACTGCTTCAGGTTCTCTTCCGTCCAGGTGCCCAGCTCTGCTGCCTTGGCCTGCATGGCCGGGGAATACTTGAAGCCTTCCACCGAGGCCACGGCGCGGCCGACGATGCCCACCAGGTGCGGCCCCACCTTGTTCTTCTCCTTGGTGGCCTCGTGGCAGGCCTTGCACTTGTTAAACACCTTCTTGCCCTTGGCCGGGTCAGGCCCCGTGGCCACCGCGGCCGTGGCCTGAGCGCCGCCACCGCCTGCCGGCGCGGCGCTTTCCTTTTTGGTGGCCTGCGCCGTGCGCAGCTCCGGGATTTCCACCGCCGGCTGCGCTGGCGGCTTGGCATCGAAAATGAGGTTGGCAAAGGCGCGCACGCCAAAGACGAGCGCCAGCGCCAGCACGATGGAAACGGCGAAGTTGACCAGCATGCGCATGATTTCCAAGGCCTCCGCTTTTGTTCTGCCCCATGAGACGGCCGCCTCACCTTGCGGCAGCTTCAATCCCCCCTCGGATTGTTGATGGCGATAACTAGCCGCTGCAAGGCGGATATGCAATATCATTGCCGCGGTTTGCGGCATTTTGTGCTGGCGGGTGTTTGACGACGCCACGCTGGCGGTGCAAGAGGTAGGAGCATGCAGCAGGTTTCCCTCTACAGCATCGTGATGATTCCGGCCCGCATGGCCTCCACCCGGCTGCCCGGCAAGCCGCTTGCGGACATTGCCGGCGAGCCGATGATCGTGCGCGTGTGGCGGCAGGCGGAGCAGGCCGGGCTGGGGCCGGTGGTAGTGGCCGCGGCGGAGCAGGAGATCGCCGATGCCGTGCATGCCGCCGGTGGTCGGGCGGTGCTGACCGACCCGTCATTGCCCTCCGGCTCCGACCGCATTGCCGAGGGCCTGCGCAAGGCAGACCCCTTGGGGCTGTTCGGCGTGGTGGTGAACCTGCAGGGAGACCTGCCCACCCTGCCGCCGCAATACCTGCGCATCTGTGCCGAGGCGCTGGTGAAGGCCGATGCCGACATCGCCACCCTGGCCGCGCCCATCCGCAGCGAGGAGGAACTTGCCAACCCCAACGTGGTGAAGGCCGTGGCCCCGCTGGCGTGGGAAGAAGTGGCGCTGGCCGAGGATTTCGTGCGCCAGCTGCCGGCAGGACATCAGGGCCCGGCCTTTCATCACATCGGCATCTATGCCTATCGGCGTGCGGCGCTGGAGCGTTTCATCGCCCTGCCACCGTCCCTGCGTGAACGCCACCACAAGCTGGAACAGCTAAGAGCGCTGGATGCCGGCATGAAGATCGCCGTGGCGCGGGTGGATCAGGCACCGTTCGGCGTCGATACGCCGGCGGAGCTGGAGCATGTGCGGCGGCAGCTGGTCCGGCAAGGGGAGCAGGACAATGGCTGAGCACAAGCGAATTGCCTTCCAGGGCGAGCCGGGGGCCAATTCCCACATCGCCTGCCGCGAGGTGCGGCCGGATTTCGAGCCGCTGGCCTGCCCCACCTTCGAGGACGTGTTCAACATCGTGGAACAGGGCGAGGCCGAGCTGGCCATGATCCCGGTGGAAAACACGCTGGCCGGGCGCGTGGCGGACATTCACCACCTGTTGCCGCTGTCTTCCCTGCACATCGTCGGCGAGCATTTCCTGCCGGTGCATCATCAGCTCATGGCACCGAAGGGGGCAACGCTCGAGGGCCTGCGAGAGGTGCATTCGCACGTGCATGCGCTGGGCCAGTGCCGCAAGCTCATCCGTACCCTGGGGCTGCAGGCGCGGGTGGCGGCGGATACCGCCGGTGCGGCGCGCGAGGTGGCAGAGCGTGGCGACCCTGCGGTGGCGGCCATCGCCCCGGCGCTGGCGGCGGAGATCTACGGCCTTGAAATCCTGCAGGAGAACATCGAGGACGAGGCGCACAACATCACCCGCTTCCTGCTGATGGCGCGCCAGCCGCTTGACATGCGCCCGGATGAAGGGCCGTGCATCACTTCCTTCATCTTCCGCGTGCGCAACGTGCCGGCGGCGCTATACAAGGCGCTGGGCGGCTTTGCCACCAATGGCGTGAACATGACACGGCTGGAGTCGCACCAGATCGGCGGCCGCCTGCAGGCCACGCAGTTTCATGCCGACGTGGAAGGGCACCCGGAAGAAACGCCCCTGCGCCTGGCGCTGGAAGA
>JALSGQ010000122.1 GCA_026982665.1 Hyphomicrobiales bacterium
CCCCGGAGCACCCCTGAGATGAGGTTGCTGTGCTCGGTAGCCCCATCGGTCAGGTTGTGGTCATGGGTGCCTGCGGCGGCCGGGTTTGAAGGGGCATCGGTGGCCAAGCGGTTTTTGGTGACCCGATGGGGGTTGTGACAATCGGTACACTCGGCATGGCGATTGAACAGGTTGCCTTTGCCTAGGTTAAGCGGGGTTTCAATGAACTCTTTACCATCACCCGCAATGCCGGTGTTGCCGATGTCATGCACTTCACTGCCTGCCAGCTGTGCGGTGCTGGTGATGGGCATGTGGCGTGCCAGCTGGAAGTCACTTTTGATATCTGGGACTTGCGGATTAATCCCCTCCAGTACATAACCGGGGTCGGCTTCGCTGGCGTGGCACTGGTAGCAGGTCTCTTCGATGGCGGGACTGGATGGGTTGGGCTGATCGCTGACCCCTTCCCGTAACAGGCGACGTGAACCGGCTACGGTGTGGGTATCATGACAGTTCAAGCAGGCGGCCTGCCAGACTTGAATCCCATTGGGGAAGTCCCGTTCGGCAGCGGCAATGTTGTTGTAGGCTTCATTGGCCACCAGCTGACTGGCGTGGGCGGAGTCGACCCACCCCTCTTTGTTGTGACAAGCGAGGCAGATGATGTCGTTGGTGGGGTTGAACTCAACCGAGTTGGGGTTACCACCATAGCCACCCACGGGGTCGTTATTGGTTTGAAAACGGTTCAGGCGCAGGAATTTAATATCGACACCAGTGCTGTCGCGCACATGGGGGTCATGGCAGCTGACACACTCCAGTTTGGGGGTATTGCCATCCAGTGGATCCGGAATCAGCGGAATTAATGGACGCACCCCCGGCCCACGCACGCCCACATGGGGTGAGGCGAGTGGGTCGTTCAGCTCACCATCGGCGGTGGCCAGTGCGGTGTCATAGGTGAATGAGATGGGGTGGTCATTGGTCAGGTCGGTGCCGATGTTACGGGTATTGCCACTCGCTGCACCACTGCCATCGGGCATCACCCCGCCGATACCGGTACCGTTCATGGCGATGGTGGCGGGTGCACCATTCAGTACATTGACCGCACCCACTGCAATCACCCCGTCGTGACAAGAGAGGCAGAGCTTGGAGGAGCTAGTAGGGGCTGTTGGCACACCGGAGAGTTGAGTCGCCTCCATGGAGCTGGAGTCATACATGCTGTAGAGGGCACTGTATCCAGCCTCCCCTTCTAAGCTACGATTCCACAGCGGCGCGGAGGTGCTGGTATTGGCTCCGTGGGGGGTGTGGCAAAAGACACAAATTTGCGCTTCAGAGGTGGCGCTCACGGTACGAGGGTCAGCACCTTCGCCACCCCAGGTCATGGAGAGGTTATGGGTGGTATTGGC
>JALSGQ010000123.1 GCA_026982665.1 Hyphomicrobiales bacterium
GTGCAAGGCGTATTCCGCCCCGATGCACTGGCCGGGCGCTCGGCGCTGGTGTTCGGGGCCTCCTCCGGCATCGGGCTGGCCTCGGCCCGGCAACTGGCGGCGATGGGGGCGCGGGTGGTGCTGCTGGCGCGCTCCGAAGAGAAGCTGCGCGCCGCCGCCGAGGCCATCGCGCAAGACTTCGGCGTGCCCGCCACATGGGAGGTCTGCGACCTTGCCGATGAAGCGGCCCTGCAGGCGGTGCTGCAGCGCCAGCAGGACGTGGACATTCTCGTTACCAACTGCGGCGGCCCGCCCATCGGCCCCTTTGCCGAGCTGCCGTTGCCGGCGTGGGACGAAGCATACCGGCAGGTCATCCGCGCCGTGGTGCAGGCCACGCGGCACCTGGTGCCGCGCATGGCCGAGCGCGGCTTCGGGCGGGTGGTGATGATCGCCTCGCGCACGGTGGAGCGCCCATTGCCGGGGCTGGCCATCTCCAATGCCCTGCGCCGGGCGCTGGTGGGGCTGGCGGAGAGCATCGCCGGCGAATATGCCCGTTTTGGTGTGAGCGCCAACCTCGTCTGCCCCGGCCTCACCGAGACCGACCGCATGCGCCAGATGCTGAAGCTGCGGGCGGAGAACAGCGGCAGGCCGCAGGAAGAGGTGCTGGCCGACATGCTGAAGCCCATCGCCGCCGCCCGCGCCGCGCAGCCGGAGGAGATCGCCAGCGCCGTCGGCTGGCTGTGCACCGAGGCCGCCGGCTTCGTGCAGGCACAGAGCATCATCATCGACGGCGGGCAGGCGCTGTAGGCGCAAGCCTCATGCGGCAGGCCATCTGGCCAGCCAAGGTTCAGCCCATGATGCCGGGGTTGAGGATGCACGCCGGGTCGAACTGCGCGCGCACGCGCTCCTGAAGGGCGGCGACGGCATCTGGCTGCGGCGGGAATACCGGCACGGCGGTGCGATGCGCTTCAGGCGCGGCGAACAGCATCGCCTGCGCACCGTGCTGGCGGCAGAGCTGGCGCAAGGCTTCGGCGGCGGCGGACGCTTCTTCCGCGGCGGGCAGCGGCAAGGCCAGCCACAGCAGCCCGCCGGCGCGATCCATGAACAGATGCGCATCCGCATGGGCCGCCAGCAGCGCCTCGGCCAGCGCCCCGCCGCCTGCCGCCGCCAGCGTGATGCGCCACAGCCAGCGCCCTGGCGCTGCCGCCAGCAGCGGGCGCACGTCGCGCACATCGGCCCAGAATGCCTGCCAGTCCTCGCCCTCCGCCAGCGTCCACTCGCCATGCCCCTTCAGCGCGGCGCGCAGCATCTCCGCCCGGCTGCGCAGGGAACCGGCAAAGCCCTCCAGCCGCAGTGCCGTCAGCGGGCCATCACCCGCTGCTTCCGTTGGCACATCTGCCGCCAGCGCATTTGGCAACCAGCAGGCGGCGGAGACCTCCGCCGGGGTCAGCAGCGCCTTGCTCATGGCGGCAACAGCGGCGCGCGCATCCAGTCCACGACTGATGAGCGTGATGGCATGCTCCGGGGCGGGCAGCACGCGGATGGTGAGGCGCGTAAGCACCGCCAGCGTGCCGAAGCTGCCGCTCATCAGTTTCGGCAGGTCATAGCCGGTAACGTTCTTCACCACCCGCCCACCGGCCTTGAACAGCTCGCCCCGGCCATTGACGGCGGAAAAGCCCAGCACGTGATCGCGCACGCTCCAGCGCAATATCTGCCGCGGCCCGGCCATGCCGATGCCCACCACGCCGCCCAGGGTGCCAAGGTCGGACGCCTCCGCCGCCGCCTGCGCGCCGAAGGCAGCGAGCACCTCGGCGAAGCGCGGTGGCTCGAAGGGCAGCATCTGCCCCTTTTCCGCCAGCATGGCCCCGATCTCGGCGAGCGGCGTGCCGGCAAGTGCTGTGAAGGTCAGCTCCTCCGGCTGATATTCCTCCACGCCCGCCAGCGCCGTGGTGCGCAGGCACGCGGCGGCGCGCACCGGTTTGCCCAGCCCGGTGCGCGTGCCGTGTCCCGCTAAGCGCAGGGGCGTACCGCTTTCGGCGGCGCGGCTGATGGCCTCGGCCAGCGCCTGTTCGTCCTGTGGAGTGAGCGTCTCCATGCCGCTTATGTTTCAGGCATGGCGGCAAAAGGCAAGCTCAGGGAGCGGAAAAGCGCGGCTTTCCGGCGGAGGCGGGCTTGCGCCGTGGCAGGCGCAACGCCAGCAGCAGCAGGATGACGCCCATGTAGATCAGCGGCTCGATCTGAAAACCCTTGCGCACCCAGATGAAGTGCAATGCTGCCAGCAGCGCCAGCGGATAGACGAGCATGTGCAGCCGCCGCCAGCGCAGCGCACCCAGCCGCCTGATGAGGGCATTGCTGGAGGTAATGGCCAGTGGCAGCATCATGGCGAAGGCCGCCATGCCGACGGTGATGTAGGGGCGCTTGGCGATGTCGGTGAGCATCTGGCCGAAGAGGAACTGCATGTCCAGCACCACCCACACGGCCAGGTGCGCCAGCGCGAGGAAGAAGGCGGAGAGCCCGAAGGCGCGGCGGAACTTCATCAGGTTGATGCCAGTGAAGCGCTTCAGCGGCGTGATGGTGAGCGTGATGATGAGCAGTTGCAGCGCCAGCAGGCCGTATTCCCACTCCAGCCGCCGCACCGGGTCTGGCCGGTAGTGGCCATTCACCGCCAGCCAGAAGTGCCAGCCGATGAGCACGGCGGTGATGAGATAGACCGGCCACGTGGGCACGCGGCGGATGAGCTGGTTGATGGAGCGGGTCATGTCGTTGGCGGCCTCCGGAAAGTGGCTTGCCTGCCGTCATGGCTGGACAAGAAGGAAGTCATCGCGCCTCAATAGAACTTCCGCAGGTCCATGCCCTTGTAGAGGGCGGCCACCTGCTCCTCGTAGCCGTTGAACATCAACGTCGGCACGCGCTTGCCGAACAGCCCCTCGCCGAGGCGGCGCTCGGTGGCCTGCGACCAGCGCGGGTGCGAGACGTTGGGGTTGACGTTGGCATAGAAGCCGTATTCGTCAGGCTGCATCATGTTCCAGGTGTTGGGCGGCTGCTCCTCCACCAGCGAGATGCGCACGATGCTCTTGATGCTCTTGAAGCCGTATTTCCACGGCACCACCAGCCGGATGGGCGCGCCGTTCTGCTTCGGCATGTCCTTGCCGTAGATGCCGGTGGCCAGCAGCGTGAGCGGATGCATGGCCTCGTCCAGTCTTAAGCCCTCGCGATAGGGCCACTTCAGCAGCGGCGTCTTCTGCGCCGGCATTTCCTCCGGGCGATACAGCGTCTCGAAGGTGACGTATTTGGCCCCGGCCTTCACGCCCACGCGTTTCAGCAGGTCGCGCAGCATGAAGCCGTTCCACGGAATGACCATCGACCACGCCTCCACGCAGCGAAAGCGGTAGATGCGTTCCTCGATGTCCATGCCCTTCAGGATGTCTTCCAGCGGATAGACGCCGGGCTTCTCCACCAGCCCGTCGATGGTGATGTGCCATGGCTTCACCGTCAGCCGGTGGGCATTCTTCGCCGGATCGCTCTTCGACGGGCCGAATTCGTAGAAGTTGTTGTAGGAGGTGATGTCCTCGAATGGCGTCGGCTTCAGCGCGTTTTCGCCCTGCACCCTTGCCTGCGCGCCATCGCCCGCGCCATCGCAGGCCGCCAGCGCCGGAAACAGCAGGCCGACCGCGCCCGCGCCCTTCATGAAGCGGCGGCGGTTGAAATAGACCTCTTCCGGCGTAACGTCGTTTTCGGTGAGATCAGGCTTGAACCACCTGGACATGCGGCCGTCTCCCTTTTCTTGAACGGTTCCAGATTTCGTGCCGTCCGAAAATGGCAACGGCAAGGCCGCCGGCGTTCACGTTTCCGTGCGCGGCAGCAGCAGGATATGCAGCGCCTTCGGCCCGTGCGCGCCGATGACCAGCGTCTGCTCCACGTCCGCCGTGCGCGAGGGGCCGGTGATGAGCATCAGGCTGCGCGGCAGGGTGTCCGCCGGGGTGCTGCCCAGCGCCGCGATGTCCGGCAGGTGCAGGGCATGGGCGATGGCCTGCTCGTAGCCGCCGCGGATATCGCCCGTGCGCAGCACCGCGAAGAGCACCTCCGGCAGCAGCACGGCGCGGATGGGCCACTCGGCATTGCTGGCAAACACCAGCGTGCCCGTCTCCGCCGCTGCCGCGGCAGCAGGCAGGATGGCGGTGGGCAGACTGTCGTTGGACAGACTGCCGTTGGGCAGATGATCGGGCGAGAATGCCGCTGATGGCTGCACGCCGCCCTGTGTCCAGTGATCTGCCAGCAACGAGGGCGCGATGAAGCCCTCCGGCGGCAGATCGGCCTGTTGCAGCACTTGCCTGACAATGGCCGGGGCTTCCTCGATGCTGGCAAGGCGATGCACCGTTGCTGCCGCGGCTTCTGCCTGCTCGGTGAATTGCCGCACGGCATCCGCGCTAGCCACTTGCGCCCGCGCCGGGATGATGCGGCGGGCTGGCATGTCCTCCGTCGCCACTGCAGGCTTATCCGCTTCGGACAGGTGGCAGGGCGTGGCGCTGTCTGTTTCCCACGTCTTGCCTGCCGCCATGCCCAGGAATGTCTCGCCCGGCGCATCCGGCAAGGCGCGCTCCCGCATCCACGCGCGCAGCCCCGGCAGCCGCCGGGCCAGCCGCGGATGCCCGCGCAGCCAGCGCAACAGCCGCGCACCGGCAGCCGCGGCGCGGCGATAGGCGCGGGGCCGGGCCACCAGCGCCGCGTGCAGCCGCTGCCCCAGCCGCGCCATGCCACCCGTTGCGCCGTGCCGCACCGCCTCCGTTCGCCAGCGACGGATGAGGCCGGGCAGATCGATGCCGGCCGGGCACACCTCCGCGCAGCGGTTGCACAGGGTGCAGGCGTCTTCCACGCCATCGGCCAGCAGACCACTGCCCCGCAGGCCGAACACCGCACGGCCCAGCACGATGCCCATCGGCCCGGAATAGACGTTGCCGTAGGCATGCCCGCCGGTGCACTGATACACCGGGCAATGATTCAGGCAGGCGCCGCAGCGGATGCAGGCCAGCATGTCGCCGAAGGGGCCTTGCAGCATCCGCTGCCGCGCCGCCGTAAGCAGCACGATATGCATCTCCTGCGCGCCGTCCGGCTCGCTCTCGCGCCGCGCGCCACCGTGGAAGGTGGCATAGACGGTGATGTCCTGCCCCGTGGCCGAGCGCGGCAGCACCCGCACCACGTCCAGCGCCGCCGCCATGTCCGGCACCAGCTTCTCCACCCCGGCGATGACGATGTGCAGATGCGGGTTGCTGGCGCACAGATCGCCGTTGCCCTCGTTGGTGATGAGCATGATCTGCCCCGTCTCGGCCACCAGCGCGTTGGCCCCGGTGATGCCCGCATTCGCGCTCAGGAACTTGCGCCTCAGCACCGCGCGCGCCTCTGCCGCCAGCGCCTGCGCCGTCAGCAAGGGGCGCTGGGCGGGCAGATCGTCATGAGCGCGGCGGAAGTCTGCGGCGATGTCGTCGATGCGCAGGTGAATGGCCGGGGCGACGATGTGGCTGGGCGGCTCGTGGCGGAGCTGGATGATGTATTCGCCAAGGTCGGTTTCCACCACCTCGATGTCGGCTTCCTCCAGCGCCGGGTTGAGGCGGATTTCCTCCGCCGTCATCGACTTGCCCTTCACCACCAGCCGTGCGCCGTGCCGTTGCAGGATATCGCGGATGATGCTGCGCGCCTGCGCCGCATCGGCAGCCAGGTGCACCTGCGCGCCGACGGCCTCGGCTCGTTCGCGAAAGCGCTCCAGCAGCGCGGCATTCTCGGTCAGCGCCCGGCGGCGCATGGCCGCCACCTGCCGGCACAGCGTCGGGAACTCCTCCAGCCGCTGCA
>JALSGQ010000124.1 GCA_026982665.1 Hyphomicrobiales bacterium
ACCTTCACCGAGAACAGTCCGCCGAAGCCGCAGCAGGTCTGCCGCGTTTCCTCGTCCGGCAGCAGCAGCTCCAGCCCCCTGATGCGGCCCAGCAGGGAAAGCGCTGCCTCCGTCATCGGCACCTCGCGCAAGGAAGCGCAGGAGTCGTGCCAGATGACAGGCCCGCCGCGCCATTCCCGAACGGGCAGCGGCGCATTGATCCGCTGCAGGAACGCGCACAGCTCGAAGGTGCGCGCTGCCAGCTCTTCTGCTCGTTGGCGCTCTTCCGAACCGGCAGGAAACAGCATGGGCAGGTGGTTGCGCAGCATCCCGGCGCAGGAGGCAGACGGCACCACGATGGCATCGAACGGCGCAAGGCCCTGCAAGACGGCCCACGCCATGCGCCGTGCCTCGTCCTCGTGCCCGGCGTTGAAGGCCGGCTGCCCGCAGCAGGACTGCTCCGGCACCACCACATGGCAGCCGGCATGGCGCAGCAGCTTCAGTGCCGCCTGTGCGGCTTGCGGGCGCACTGCATTGGCCACGCAGGTGGCGAACAGTGCCACCCGCGGCGCATGCGCATGCGTGGAGGATGGAATATCATCAGTGTTCATGCTGCCGTTATGGCCGCCGACATCTCCGGCAGGCAAGCAAAAAGGCTGGCGGATGCAGCGCCCGCCAGCCTTGCTGTGGAGTTGGATCATGTGCGTGGTGCACGGCAGCGGCATGCCGCGCGCATCACATCATCACTCGGTCAGTGTCTTCAGGTAGGCAATCACGTTGGCGCGATCTTCCGGCTTCTTCAGCCCGGCGAAGGCCATCTTGTTGCCGGGGATGAACTTGCGCGGATTCTCCAGGTACTTGTCGAGGTTGGCTTCATCCCACACCAGGCCCTCGGCAGCCTTTGCCTGCATCGCCTTGGAATAGCGGAAACCTTCCACCGCTGCCGCCTTGCGGCCGAACACGCCCACCAGGTACGGCCCCACCTTGTTCTTCTTGCGATCATCGAAGTGGCAGGCCTTGCATTTCACAAACACCTTCTTGCCCTTCTCCGGGTCCCCGGCGTCCTGCGCCTGCGCGGAAACAACCGGCAGGGCGGCAACCAGCAGGGCGGTCATCAGCATCTTCTTCATGGTGGTTTTCCTCCTTGTTGCTGTTCACTCGAGGAGCCGGTCCCATGCCGGCTCCGGGCACCTCCCCCAAGCACCCGTGTGGACTGCGTGCCCTTGCCCGAAGATCATGCGGCCAGCCTCGGAGCAGGGCATGCGTGAGCACATATCCCTCCGCGCGTTTGAAGACAACGGCAGAATGGCATAATCATGGCATGGAATGGCACGGGAAGGCGGTTGATTGCCGCACATGCGGGGACTTGCAAGGACACCGGCTCAAAATCGCGCGATCTCGCCATGCCGCAGGAATGCCAACGCACCAGCCTGCGCCGCCCTGCCGCCACTGGCGTGTCGGGCCACGCAGCCATCCATCGGGAGGATAGCTCCATGACCCAGCCCTGCATGCCTGCGCCTGACGAGAGCATCATCGCCCGGCGCGAGGAGATCGCCGCCGATCTGGCGCGGCTGTGCCCGCGGGCGGAAGTCATCAGCAGCACGGATGCCCTGCGTCCCTACGAATCGGACGGGCTGACGGCCTATGCGCAACTGCCGCTGCTCGCCATTCTGCCCGAAAGCACCCGTGAAGTGCAGCACATCCTGCGCTATTGCCACGAGCATGGCATCCGCGTGGTGCCGCGCGGTTCCGGCACCTCGCTTTCCGGCGGAGCGCTGCCGCTGGCCGATGCCGTGCTGCTGGGCATGAGCCGCTTCGACCGGGTGCTGAAGGTGGATGCCGACAATCGCATCGCGCTGGTGCAGCCCGGCGTGCCCAACCTGGAGATCACCCGCGCTGCCGAACGCCGGGGGTTGTATTACGCGCCTGATCCGTCATCGCAGATCATCTGCTCCATTGGCGGCAACGTGGCGGAAAACGCCGGCGGCGTGCACTGCCTGAAATACGGCATGACCACCAACAACGTGCTGGCCGTGAAGATGGTGCTGATGAACGGCGAGCTGGTGCAGCTTGGCAACCTGCATGGCGAGGCCGCCGGCACCGGGCTGGATCTGCTGGGTGTGGCCGTCGGCTCGGAGGGGTTGCTGGGGGTGGTAACGGAGGTGGCGGTGCGGCTGCTGCCGAAGCCCCCGAAAGCGCGTGCCCTGCTGGCGGCATTCGATTCGGTGGCGCAGGCCGGGGCCTGCGTGGCGGCGGTGATTGCCGCCGGCATCATCCCCGCCGGCATGGAGCTGATGGACCGCATGGCCACGAAGGCGGCGGAGGATTTCGTCCATGCCGGCTATCCGCTGGACGCCGAGGCCATTCTCATCATCGAGGTGGACGGCACCGAGGCAGAGGTGGAGGAGCTGGCCGGGCGCGTCATGGACATTGCCCGGCGCAAGGGGGCAACGAGCGTGCGCCTGTCGCGCTCGGAAGATGAGCGTCAGCGCTTCTGGGCCGGGCGCAAGGCGGCCTTCCCGGCGGTGGGAAGGCTCGCGCCGGACTATTACTGCATGGATGGCACCATTCCGCGCCACAGGCTGCCGGAGGTGCTGGAGGGCATCGCGGCCCTTTCGCGGCAATACGGCCTGCCGGTAGCCAATGTCTTCCATGCCGGGGATGGCAACCTGCACCCGCTCATCCTTTACGATTCCAACGATCCCGACCAGCTTGAGCGGGCGGAGCGGTTCGGTGCCGATATCCTGCGCCTGTGCGTGCACGTGGGCGGCGTGCTGACGGGCGAGCACGGCGTGGGCGTGGAGAAGCGCGACCTGATGCCGGAGATGTTCAGCCAGACCGACCTTGACCAGCAGATACGGGTGAAATGTGCCTTCGACCCGCAACAGCTGCTGAACCCCGGCAAGGTGTTTCCCCGGCTCAAGCGCTGCGGCGAGGTGAGCGCCGCGCAGATGCGCAGGCTGCAGGAGAAGTTCCCCGGCGTGGAGCTGTTCTGACGCCGGTCTGCATCGCATGCGTGCCACCACCCTGAGCACCGCCTTTCTGCTCGCCATCAGCTCACGCTGATCGCTGCTGTTCCACGCTGCCTTCTGCTGCCGCAAGCTACGGGCAAGGCAGCGGCCCTAGCGTTTCCCTTGACGGCGGCCACCATGAGGGTGGCCATGCATGCAGGGGGTGCACAGGGCCATGCAGATCTTTTCCATTGCATCACAGCGCGCCGAGTGGCTGAGCGCCCGGCTGGCGGTGATCGCCTCCAACGTTGCCAATGCCACCACGCCCGGCTATCGCGCCCGCGAGATCGCGCCGTTTGCCGATGTCCTGCAGCAACAGCTGGCGCAAGCACCGCACATGGCGCAGCCGGCCCGCCTGGCGCAACCGGAGCAATCCATGCAGGCCACGCAGCCCACGCAGGCCGTGCAGGCCACGCAGGTGGCGCGCACCCATCCGGCACATTTCGATGCCGCCGGCGGCACCGGCCAGCCCGCTGCCGCCCGTTTCGAGGTGCGCGAGGCCCGCGCCGGCATCACCACCCATTCCGGCAACAGCGTGGAGCTGGAAAAGGAGATGCTGGCCGGAGCGGAAACGGTGCGCGCCTTTCAGGTGAACACCGCGCTGGTGCGCTCGTGGCACCGCATGTTCATGCTGGCGCTGCGCGACAACTGATGACGCGCAAGGCGGCACCCGCGTGGGCGTCAGCGCAGGTTGCCAACCGCACGAACAGGGAGAGACAGGCATGAGCGATCCGTTGCTGGCACCGCTTGCCGTGGCCGCCACGGGGCTGCAGGCACAATCCGAGCGCATGCTGGTGGCGGCGCAGAACATTGCCAATGCCCGCTCCACCGGCAATGCGCCGGGCGCGGACCCCTACCGCCGCAAGGTCATCAGCTTCGCCGCCGAGATGGACCGCCAGGCCGGAGTGCAGGTGGTGCGCGTGGCCGGCCGCGGCACTGATCCGTCTCCCTTCCGGGTGGAATATCTGCCCGGTCATCCGGCGGCGGATGCCAATGGTTTCGTCAAGATGCCCAACGTCAACACCGTGGTGGAAATGGCCGACCTGCGCGATGCCAACCGCATGTATCAGGCCAACCTGCAGGTGGTGCGCCAGGCCCGCGAGATCATCGCCATGACGCTGGACCTGCTGCGTGCAAACGGCTGAACGGCAGAGGATGAACAGCAACAAGGGATGAGCGGAAATGGTCAGCGGCATCAACGGCATCAGTGGCATCGATGGCATCACCGGGCTGGCAGGCCCGCAAGCGCCCGGCCGCACCACGGCAGCGGCAGCTGCCGGTTCCATGACTGCCGCAGGCAATGCCGCCACGGGCAAGGCTGCCGGGCCTGACTTCCTGCAGGCGCTGCAGGCCGCCGCCGGCCAGGCGGTGCAAACGGTGCAGACGGCGGAAGTCCATTCCATCGCCGGCGTCGTCGGCAAGGCCGACATCCGCACGGTGGTCGACCAGGTGATGGCAGCGGAGCGCACGCTTTCTGCCAGCATGGCCATCCGCAACAAGCTGGTGGCCGCCTGGCAGGAGATAAGCCGCATGCAGATCTGATCGTGGGCAGCAGGGCCTGAGGTGCTGCAATCGGCCCGCACCTGCGGGATGCACGCGCAACCAGGCACATGCACGCGAGAAAACGCCAACGGACAGGAGCACATCACATGAGAGCGCTGGCAATATCCGCAACGGGCATGGCTGCCCAGCAGCTCAACGTCGAGGTCATCGCCAACAACATCGCCAACATCAACACCACCGGCTTCAAGCGTGCGCGGGCGGAGTTCACCGACCTGCTCTACCAGATAGACCGCATGCCCGGCACCGCCGCGCGCGGCGGCGAGAGCACCGTGCCGGAGGGCACGCAACTGGGGCTTGGCGTGCGCACCGCCGCCATCCGCAAGCTGCATGCGCAAGGCGCGCTGGCGCAAACCGGCAACCGGCTTGACCTGGCGCTTACCGGCCGCGGCTGGTTCCAGGTAACCGGGCCGGAGGGCGAAACGCTCTATACCCGCGCCGGTGCCTTCAACCGCGATGCCAATGGCCGCCTGGTTACCGTCGATGGCCTGGCCGTGCAGCCCGAGATAACCATCCCGCCGGAAGCCATCGATGTCATCGTCAACGCCCGCGGCGAGGTCTTCGCACGGCTGGCCGATCAGGCCGAGCTGCAGCCGCTGGGGCAGATCGCGCTGGCCACCTTTGTCAACGATGCCGGGCTGGAGCCGCTGGGCAACAACCTGTTCCGCCCCACCCAGGCTTCCGGCGCGGCGGTGGTGGGCAATCCCGGTGATCCCGGCTTTGGCGAGGTGCGGCAGGGCTACCTGGAATCCTCCAACGTCGATGCGGTGAAGGAGATCACCGAGCTGATCACCGCCCAGCGCGCCTACGAGATGAACTCCAAGGTGATCCAGGCGGTGGACGAGATGATGAGCACCGTGTCGCGGCGCTGATGCGCTGTTGATGCGCCGCTGACGTGCTGCTGATGCGAAGGACAGGGAGCCTGAGTCGGCAGCGCCGCTGCAACAGGTGGGCAGGCATGACGGGAACAGACGGATGAAGGCAGCCCCGGCAACACCGGCAACATCTGCATCCGGCAATGCGCTGGCGGGCCTTGCTGCCATGCGGCAGGCGCTGCTGCGCATGCTCGTGCTCGTGTTCATGCTGCCGGGTGCACTGGGGGTGCTGGCGCTGGCCATTCTGCCGGCAGGTGGCGAGCAGGCCGCCGCCCAGACGGTGGCGGAGCTGGCGCAGCGGCCACTGACGCAACAATCGCTGGCAGGTGAAGGACACGCACCTGCAGCCGCGGCAAGGCAAGCGCCGGATGATGCTCGCCCGCGCATTCCCGTTGCCGCCACCACCATCTATCCCGGCGAGGTCATCACCGCCGCCATGCTGCGCCTGCGTCCTGTTTCCCGGCGTTTTGCCCGGCGTGGCGGGTTCGTCGCCGACCCTGCCGCCATCATCGGCAAGATGGCCCGTCGCACGCTGCCGCGAGGCCGCCCGGTGCCGCCCAACGCCCTGCGCGAGCCTTACGTGGTGAGAAGCGGCAAGGCCGTGCGCATCATCTTCCGCAGCGGCGCATTGCGCATCAGCGCACTGGGCGTGGCGCTGGCTTCGGCCTCTGCCGGCGAGCCGGTGGCAGTGCGCAACGTGGACAGCGGCCGCATCGTGCACGGCGTGGCGCAGCCTGACGGAACCGTGCGGGTAGGCGCGCAGGGGATGCGATGATGTGGGAAATGATGAACGGCATGGGCATGTGCAGGGAGAAGTGGCCGTCATGGCCGCTGATGGCGTTGCTGGCAACACTGCTGCCAGCGTTGCTTGCGCTTGCCGCATGGCCGCTGCAGGCACAGGCGCAGGTGCGCATCAAGGACATCACCACGCTGGACAACGTGCGCGACAATCAGCTCGTCGGCTATGGCCTGGTGGTGGGGTTGCAGGGCACGGGCGACAGCATGCGCGGCTCGCCCTTCACCGAGCAGTCGCTGCGCGCCATGCTGGAGCGGCTGGATGCCAAGATCGCCCCCGGCGCATCCCGCGCCCGCAATGTCGCCTCGGTGATGGTAACGGCCACGCTGCCGCCGTTTGTGCGCCCCGGCACGCGCATCGATGTCAGCGTCTCGTCGCTGGGAGATGCCACCTCGCTGGCCGGTGGCACCCTCATCATGACGCCACTGAAGGGAGCGGATGGCAGGGTCTATGCCGTTGCCCAGGGCTCGCTGGTGCTCTCCGGCTTTGCCGCGCAAGGGCAGGCGGCGCAGGTGAGCCAGGGCATACCCACCAACGCCCGCATTCCCGGCGGAGCCATTGTCGAGCGCGCGCTGAAGGGCGGGTTTCACCGCACCCGCACGCTGGTATTCAACCTCAACAACCCCGATTTCGCCACTGCCGTGCGCATCGCCCGCGTCATCAATGCCCATGCCCGCCGCCGTTATGGCTTGGCCATCGCCCGCGCCCATGACATGCGCACCGTCTTCGTGCGCCGCCCGCAGAACGTCGATGTGGCGCAACTGGCGGCGGAAGTGGGCGAGCTGATGGTCAGGCCCGATACTCCCGCCCGTGTCGTCGTCAACGAGCGCACCGGCACCGTGGTCATCGGCCATGCCGTGCGCATCTCCACCGTGGCGGTTACGCACGGCAACCTCACCGTGCGCATCCAGGAGATGCCGCGTGTCTCACAGCCGGAGCCGTTGTCGCGCGGCGAGACCGTCGTCGTGCCGGAAACCTACGTAACGGTGGAGGAGAAGAGCGGCAGCGTCGGCGTGCTGCGCGGTGCCGGGCTGCAGGAACTGGTGGCCGGGCTCAACAGCCTTGGCGTGAAGCCGAAGGGTATTATCGCCATCCTGCAGGCCATCAAGTCCGCCGGCGCGCTGCAGGCCGAGCTGGTGGTGGAGTAGGGGAGGGCAGGTGCATGATGGCCAGCGCAAAAGGCATTCATCACCACCGGCAGCAAACAGGCAGCGCCATCCCGGCGGTTGCTCATGGTGCCGTGTGGCGGGGCAGGGGATGGTTGCGCTGCACGGGCTTGGTGCTGCTGGGCGTGGCGCTGCTGCTGGCCCATGCCGTGGCCGCCACCCACGCCGTTGCGGCGCAGGACGCACCGGCCGCCGCCAGCCGGACAGAAACTGTCGATGCCACCGCGCGCCACGCGCGCCGCACGGCCGGCGGCAATGATGCGCTGCGCCGCCGCCTTGCACCGAAGCTGCCGCCGGATGTGCGCCGTGATGACCAGAAATACTGCTACCAGATAGCCGATGATGCGCGCGATGCCCGCTATGCCCGCCAGAAGAAGCAGTTGCAGCGCATGCAGCAGCAGCTTGAAGAGCTGCTGCGCAAGCTGCAGGAGCAGCGCGCCGAACACCAGCGTTGGGTGAAGCGGCGCGAGGCCATCACCCGCCGCATGACCGCCGCCATTCTCGATGTCTATGCCAGGATGGAGCCGGAGGCGGCGGCGGCGCAGATTGCACAGATGGAATACGCGGTGGCCATTGCCATCCTCACCGGCCTGAAGCCACAGCAGGCTTCCGCCATTCTCACCGAGATGAGTCCGAAGCAGGCGGGGCGCCTGGTCAACGTCATTGTTGGTGCGGTGGCGGAAAGCGCCGTGCGTGGCCGCCGCACACGGGAGATGAACTGATGCCTGTCCGCAAACGCACGCTGCACTCGCTTCTGCCGCCCCTGTTGTTGCCCCTGCTGCTGACCGCCTGCGCCGCGCGCATGGACGAGGTGGGGCGCGCCCCGGCGCTGTCGCCGGTGGGAGCGGGCATGAACGTGGCCACCACGCAGGTGGTGGCCCCGCCCCGCGCCCGCGTGCAGCCAGCCAACTACTCCCTGTGGCCGGAGGGCAAGCAGAGCATGTTTCATGACCAGCGCGCCGGTGCGCCGGGCGATGTCATCACCGTGCTCATACAGATCAACGACTGGGCCACGCTGGACAACTTCACCAAACGCTCGCGCAAGGCCGGCGTGAAGGGCGGGCTGAGCGCCGACTTCAACCTGGAAAGCAAGATGTCCGACACGCCGGTATCGAAGGAGTTCACCACCAGGGGCAGCCTCGGCGCAGACACCAATTCCACCTTCGACGGCAAGGGTTCCATCGGCCGCGCGGAGAAGATCAACCTGGCCATCGCCGCGGTCATCACCCGCGTGCTGCCCAATGGCAACTTCGTCATCTCCGGTTCGCAGGAGGTGCGGGTGAACAACGAGCTGCGCGTGCTCACCGTCGCCGGCATCGTGCGCCCGCAGGACATCTCGCAGGACAACTCCATCCGTTACGACCGCCTGGCCGAGGCGCGCATCTCCTATGGCGGCCGTGGCCGCATCAGCGAGGTGCAGCAGCCCGGCTGGGGGCAGCAGCTGCTGGATCTGTTCAATCCGTTATGAGGCAAAGGCGACAATCGCCGGAAAACCGAAGGAAACATCAACGGATACGGAAAACCGGACAATGGCGCGCAACATGCAGAACAGCCCACCCGCAGCGGGTGCTGCACCCGCTGCTGCAGCCGACTCCGCAGCCGGACAGGGTGGCTCCGGCAAGGGGTTCGTCATCGCCCTGCTGGCGGTAACGCTGCTGGCTGCCGGTGCCGGGGCCGGCATGGGCTTCCTGCTGGGGCCGAAGCTGGCGGCGGCGCAGGCTGGAGAGCAGCAGCAGGCACAGCAGCAGGAGGTGCAAGAAGATGAGCCCCGCCCCATCTACAGCGGCCGCCACCTGGCCCTGCGCCTGCAGCCCATCACCACCAACCTGCGCGCGCCGCAACGTTCCTGGGTGCGGCTGGAAGGGGCCCTGCTGGTGAATGCGCAGGACCTGGACGAGAAGGCGCAGGCAGAACTGGCGCTGCTGGTGCAGCAGGATGTGCTGGCGCATCTGCGCACCCTGTCGTTGCGCGACCTGGAAGGCCCCGGCAATCTCGCCTTCCTGCGTGATGATCTCTCCGAGCGTGCCCGCACCCGCTCCGACGGGAGGGTGGAGGAATTCGTCATCCTGTCGCTGGTGGTGGAATGAGCAGGGAGCCGGCAGGACATGGCGCTGCGCGCCCGGCTGCGCAGGTCTTGGGAGCATTGCCGTTTTCGGCATGCCGCAATCGGCGGCTGCTCACGCTTTTGTCCATGCTGCCGGTTTTTCTGCTCGTGATGGCACCAGCGCCTGTCCTTGCCCAGGCACCGCCGCCGCAAGGCCTGCCCGATGCCGCGGCACTGGCCGCCAACGAGCTGGTCAGCGGCCGCATCGTGCAGCTGGTGGTGGTGCTCACGCTGCTTTCCCTTGCGCCGGGGCTGCTGGTGATGATGACCAGCTTCACCCGCCTGGTGGTGGCGCTGGCCTTCCTGCGCGCCGGGCTGGGGCTGCAGACCACCCCGGCAACGCTCATTCTCGTGTCGCTGGCGCTGTTCATGACCTTCTTCATCATGCAGCCCACCTTCGAGCGCGCCTGGACCGATGGCGTGAAGCCGTTGCTGGAAAACCGCATCACGCAGGAAGAGGCCTTCCGCCGCACGGTGGAGCCATTCCGCACCTTCATGCTGGACCACGTGCGCGAGCAGGACCTGGCGCTGTTTCGCGATCTGGCGCGCGAGGCTGCTGCCGGTCGCGAAAACCGCCGCGATGCTGCCGCGCAAGGGCTGCCGCAGCAGCAGCCGGCAGCGCCACAAGCACCTCCCGCCGCCAATTCCGATGCCGAAGCGCTGGAAGAGGTGCCGCTGCGCATCCTCGTTCCCGCCTTCATGATCTCGGAGCTGCGCCGCGGTTTCGAGATCGGCTTCCTGCTGCTGCTGCCGTTCCTGGTGATAGACCTGATCGTTGCCTCCATCACCATGTCCATGGGCATGATGATGCTGCCCCCCACCATCATCTCGCTGCCCTTCAAGATACTGTTCTTCGTGCTGATAGACGGCTGGAGCCTGCTCGCCGGCGGCCTGGTGCGCTCCTTCTACTGACCCGCCCCGGGCCTGCGGCACTCCTCCTGCAGCATGCTGCCAGTCATGGCCTGTCGTGCGCTGTGGAAGGGGGGATATCCATGTTTTTCAGCAGCTTGTGCAACGATGCGGGAGCCGGCACAGCGGCGTTAACCATTTGTTAGAAGTTGGCGGCTACCTTGTCCTCATCGATCACATATCGATTGACACCATACATCATGACGAAACGGGGTTGAGCCAGGCTCCCCCGCAGGCATGAAGCCGCTTCGTCATGTCGGTGCGAGTCCGACATGTTTCTCCCTGAAAGTACCAGTGTTGTCGTTTAGCAAGGAGCAGAAGCATGTCCAGCATCCGGACAAACGTTGCCGCCATGACGGC
This sequence comes from Hyphomicrobiales bacterium, assembly GCA_026982665.1. Classification (GTDB taxonomy): domain Bacteria; phylum Pseudomonadota; class Alphaproteobacteria; order Rhizobiales; family Aestuariivirgaceae; genus Thermopetrobacter. The sequence continues at coordinate 10,761 of JALSGQ010000124.1, forward strand.
GCTTCAGACGCTGACCCAGACCAACAAGGAACTGGAGCAGACACAGAACAGGATTTCCACCGGTTACCGCGTTTCCACCGCATCGGACAACGCCGCCTACTGGTCCATCGCCACCACCATGCGCTCCGACAACAAGGCGCTGGCCACGGTGCGCGATGCGCTGGGCCTGGGCAAGGCGACGGTGGATGTCGCCTACACGGCGCTGGAGAAGTCCATCGACGTGGTAACCGAGATCAAGGCCAAGCTGGTGGCCGCCCGCGAGCCGGGTGTTGACCGCGGCAAGATCCAGTCGGAGATCAACGAGCTGCAGAACCAGCTGCAGAGCATCGCCACCTCCGCCAGCTTCTCCGGCGAGAACTGGCTGAGCGTCGATTCCTCTGCCGCCGGCTACAACAGCACCAAGACGGTGGTGGCCTCCTTCACCCGCACCGGCAACAGTGTTTCCATCGGCACCATCAGCATCAACATCAACAACATCAAGCTGTTCGATGGCAATGCTGCTGCCAGCGGCATTCTGGACAAGGATCGCGCGCTGGCGAGTGCCGGCACCTTCACCGTCGCCACGCTGGACATTTCCGGCCTGACGGATGCCGCTGCCGACCTGCAGGACCTGGAAGCCATCATTTCCGGTGTGGATGCTGCCATCACCGAGATGACCACCGCCGCCAGCGACCTTGGTGCCGGCAAGAAGCGCATCGAGATGCAGGATGACTTCATCTCTGCGCTGATGGATGCCATCGACCGCGGCGTCAGCCAGCTGGTGGATGCCGACATGAACGCCGAATCCACCCGGTTGAAGGCGTTGCAGACGCAGCAGCAGCTGGGCGTGCAGGCGCTGAGCATTGCCAACGCATCCAGCCAGACGATCCTTTCGCTCTTCCGCTGATGACGGTGAGCCGGCCTGATGTCGGCTGACTGGTTGACCGGCCGTTCCCTTCCTCCGCTTGCGGCAATGCCCCCGGCCGCGGCGGAGGAGGTGGAACACCGGTAACCGCCGGACATGCGTCCGGGCACGGGAAGGCACGGGGGCGTGGTCATTTCCGCGAAACAGCCGGAATGCCACGCCCCTTGTCTTTTCCGCCCCGGTGCTGCCGGCAACGCCCCCGCCGTGCCTGCCTGCCACGCGAGAGATCATGCGCAGGCAGGCCATGCCGGGGCAAAAGGGTGGAGAATCCGGGGTTCTCCATGACTGTTCCTTGCAAGCACACGCACACTTGACAGCAGAAAGGGAGGTGCACCACGGCAACATCCGGTTTCTGACGGAATTTTCCCGGCGGCACACACCGGGAAAATACAGGACACGGGGCCTGCCCGGGGTCTTTCTCTCTCCACCCCGCAAGGGATGGGCACCGTATCCGCAAACTCTCCATACTCACTTCAACTTGCCGCAGCCTTCAACGGGCTGCGGCCTTTTTGCGTGCTCCTGCAGGAGGCCGGAGAGCAGGGCAATCCCCACCAGGGCAGCCTCGCGCAAGATTCATCGCGCAATGCTGTTTTTCATGAACCGCTGCATGACGCAGTGGAAGTGATTGCAGCATCAAGCCTGTTGCCTGACGGAACCTGCACATGGACTGGCGCGAACAGCTTTCCCGCCTGCAACAGAACCTCGCCGCCCTGGGCGCACGGCGGCTGATGGCGCTGGGGCTGGCTGGCGTGCTGATGGCGGTGGCGGTGGGCGTGGCCGGATACATGCTCTCGCGCCCCGCCTTCGAGGTGCTCTACACCGGCCTCACCCCGCGCGATGTTACCGCCATCGGCGCGGCGCTGGGCGAGGCCCGCATCCGCTATGACGTCAGTGCCGACGGCAAGACGGTGAAGGTGGTCTATGGCGAGGCTGCCCGCGCCCGCATGCTGCTGGCCGAAAAGGGGCTGCCGCGCTCTTCCCGCGCCGGTTACGAGCTGTTCGACAACATCGGTGCGCTGGGGCTTACCTCCTTCATGCAGAAGGTAACGCTCATCCGTGCACTGGAAGGGGAACTGGCCCGCACCATCCAGAACTTCGCCGGGGTGAAGGCGGCGCGCGTGCACATCGTGCTGCCGCGGCGCAGCAGCTTCCGCCGCAGCGAGGGGCAGCCCTCCGCCTCGGTGCTGATCCGCACCGATGCCGCCTTCCAGCCGGAAACCGCCGATGCCATCCGCTACCTGGTGGCCGGGGCAGTGCCGGGGCTGGCCATTGGCCGTGTCAACGTGGTCAACACCGATGGCACCCTGCTGGCCAGCGGTGATGATCGCGAGCTTGCCGCTCCGCGCCGCCTGGCCGAGCTGGAAGAGGCGCTGGCCCGGCGCATCCGCCGCAACGTGCAGGCCACGCTCATGCCCTATCTCGGTGCCGGCAATTTCCAGATATCCGTCGCCGCCCGCCTCAATACCGACAGGCGCAGCATCAGCGAGATTACCTACGATCCCAATTCGCGCGTCGAGCGCTCGGTGCGCGACATCAAGGAGAAGGCCGCCGCCAGCAACACCTCCGGCGGCAATTCCGCCTCGCTCGACCAGGAGCTGCCGGAAACGGAAAATGCCGCCACGGGTGCCAACAGCAACAAGGAGAAGCGCGACCGCAAGGAGCGCCTCGTCAATTACGAGATCAGCTCCCGCCGGGTGCAGACCGTCAGCGACGGATACGACATTGCCCGCCTTTCCGTGGCCGTGGTCGTCAACCGCAAGAGCCTGGAAACATTGCAGGGTCGCAAGCTCACCGATGACGACATCGCCACCCTGCAGCAGCAGATTGCCGAGCTGGTGCGCACCGCCGCCGGCATGAGCGAGAAACGCGGCGACAGCCTGAAGGTGCTGGCGGTGGAGTTCATCCAGTCGAAGCAGCCGCTGCCACCGGTGGCCGGGCCGGGGCTGGCCGAGCAGTTGATGAAGATGCTGCCGTTGCTGGTGCAGGCGCTGGTGGTGCTGGCGGTGGTGGCGCTGCTCATCTGGTTCGGCGTGCGTCCGGCGCTGCGCGCCATCAGCGGCGAGCCGCTCACTGCGCGGGCCGATGTGCTGGATGATGCCGCCGCGCCGCAACTGGGTGCACCGGAAGCAGCACAGGAGATTGCCGGCACGCCTGCACTCGACGCGGGTGAAGGGGCGGCAGCCCTGCCGGAAGGAGCAGCGCCGCAGATGCCCGCGGATGAGGAAGCCACCACCGCCCGGCAGGATGATCTGGCGCTGGCCTTTGCCGATGACGCCCGGCAGCGCCCGCTGGAGCGCCTGCAGAAGATGATCGAATACGACGAGAGGCAGGCCGCCAGCGTCATCCGTGAATGGTTGAGGGAAGGGGCATGAGCGCGCGCATCATCCCTGCTGCCTGCGCCTTGCAGGACTTCCGCACCGCTCTGTCCGGGCGCGGTGCCATCCCGCACCCGCCCGGGCGGCAGGAGGCGCAGGAGCACGAGCAGCAGCAACAACAGGAACAGGTCGCCGCCATGGAGGAAGCGCTGGCCAGGGCGCGCGCCGAGGGCATGGCGGAAGGCCGGCGCGCGGCGGAGGAGGCATTTTCCAGGGAGCGCGAGGCGTTGCAGCAGGCGCATGCGGCCGAACTGCAGCAGCGCGAGGCATACTGGCAGCAGCAGGTGGCGCAACAGTTTGCCTCGGCGCTGGAAGGGGGGCTGCAGGCGCTGGAGGAAGCGCTGGGGCAGCACCTGGCGCTGCTGCTGGAACCGTTGCTGGTGGATGCCGCGCGCCAGAGGGCGGTGCAGCACATGGCTCGCACCTTGCGGCAGATGCTGGGGTGCGATGCCGCCTTGCGCGTGCGCATCAGTGGCCCGGCAGGCCTGTTGCAGGCATTGGGGGATTGCCTTGGCGAGGACCTGCGCCAGCGCCTTGACATGCATGAGGACGCACAGGCCACCGAGCTTCAGGCGCGGGTGGAGGAAACGGTGGTGCAAACCCGCCTGCATGCCTGGCTGCAGGAGG
>JALSGQ010000125.1 GCA_026982665.1 Hyphomicrobiales bacterium
CGGCGCATCCATCGCTGATGATGCGCCACGCAACCCGCCGGAGGTGCGGCCATGAGCAGGAACAGCGAGCAGGAAACCCCACCGCCCGAGATTGTCATCGTGCGCCGCAAGCGCGGGGGTGATGAGTGTCATCACGGTGGCGTGTGGAAGGTCGCCTTTGCCGACTTCATGACCGCCATGATGGCCTTCTTCCTGGTGATGTGGCTGATCAACGCCGCCAACGAGGAAACACGCTCTCAGGTGGCCAGCTACTTCAACCCCGTGAAGCTGGTGGACAGCACCACCAATCCCCGCGGCCTGCAGGAAAACCGGCAAAGCTCCAGCGGCAACGTGGAGAATCGCGAGCTGAAGTCCGAGGCACTGGCAAAAACAGACGAGGGAGAAGGCAGCGCCAGCGAGGAGATGCAGAAGAAGGAGCGGCAGAAACCCGGTCCGGCAGCCCACCTGAGCGGTGGCGACGTGCCCGAAAACGAGCTGTTTCGCGACCCCCTGCGCACGCTGGAGCGCATAGCCGGTGGCGCGCCGGATCTGCTGAAGGGCGTGGCGCAGCCGCGCCAGCAGACCACCGGCGCTGCCGGCGGCGAGGAGTTCCGCGACCCCTTCTCGCCACGCAGCTGGGAGAGCCTGGAGGAGGTGCTGCCGGAAGAACTGCTGGACGCACCGGAGGAGCAGGGGGCAAGCGGCGAGAAACCCGGTGCGGCGCAGCAGCGGGATGCCACCCGCCGCCTGGCCGCTGCCAGTGCCACGGCGCAAGCCGCGCGGCAGAACGCCGGGCAGCAGGCGGCACGGGGAAAGGGACGCCAGCAAGAGCAGCAGCAACGCCTGCAACAGGCCGATGCCGAGGTCCGTGCCTTGCGCAAGGCCATTGCCCAGGAGCTGCGCAAGGCCGGCGACCCGGCAAGCCTGCCGGAAGTGGCGGTGAAGCGCACGCAGGAAGGCATTCTCATCTCGCTGGCCGACCGCGAGGGCTTCGGCATGTTCGGCATCGGCTCCGCCCGGCCCAAGGCGCAGACGGTGCGCTTCATGGCCCGCATCGCCCGCCTGCTGAAGCAGCGCAAGGGGGCAATCGTCGTGCGTGGGCATACCGATGGCCGCCCTTTTCGCAACCGTCATTACGACAACTGGCGGCTGTCCACCGCCCGCGCCCACATGGCCCGCTACATGCTGTTGCGCGGTGGCGTGCCGGAAAGCCGCATCATCCGCGTGGAAGGCCATGCCGACCGCTCGCTGGCCGTGCCGGATGACCCGCTGGCCGCGAAGAACCGGCGCATCGAGATATTGCTGAAGGACGAGGCATGAGACGGGGAGCAGCCTCCATGAGCATCATTCGCACCCGGCGCATCAGGTTGTCGGTTCCCGCAAGCACTGGCATCATGCCGCTGGTGCTTGGCATGGTGCTGATGCTTTTCGTGCTGCTGCCGCAGCAACCGCTGCGGGCCGGGAACGATCCGCTGGCCCCGTGGCGCTACCTGCAGGCGTTGCATGCCCTGCGGGACAAGGTGGCCGAAGGCGATGAAGCCGCATGGCGCGCGCAGGCGCGGCTCAACCGCGGCATGGCGCGGCTGCTGGCGGCCATGCCGGATGAAGCCTGGCAACACCCGCTCAATGCCCAGGCGCTGCTGGCATGGGTGTTGGGTGGCGGCAATCCGGCGCTGGCGAAGCGGCTGTTGCGCCGCAAGGTGGAGGTGGCCCTGCCCGAAGGCGCGCTGGCCGGTGCGGTGGATTACGTGGAAGGGCGCAACGCCGCCGCGTGGCGGCGCCTGCGCAACATCGACGACCGTGCCCTGGGTGTTGTCGCCCGTGCCCAGCTCCTGCTGGTGCGCGCCACCCTGCAGGCACCGGGCAACCCGCGCGAGGCCCTGCGCATGCTGGCCTGGGTGCGGCTGCTGAAGCCGGGCAGCCTGCTGGAGGAAGCGGCACTGCGCCGTGCCGTCCACCTTGCCGGCACCCATGCCGACATCGACACCTTCGTGCAGCTGGCTGCCGCCTACATGCGGCGCTACCCCCGTTCGCGCTTCCGCAAGGATTTCCTGCGCCGCCTTTCCGTGTTCCTGGTGCAGCTGGACGACGTTCCCGGCAAGCGCCCGTTCGAGCGCCTGCTGCCGTTCATCGACCGCCTGCCGAAACGCTCCCGCGCCCTGCTGCTGGCCGCCATCACTCGCCAGGCGCTGATCAGCGGCAAGCGTGATCTGGCGCTGCTGGCCGGCAGCCGGGCATTGATGCAGAATATCCGTGCCCCGGCCTACATGGCGCGCGTGCGCACGTGGATGGCCGCCGCACAGGTGGTCTCGCCCCGCCCACAGGCCGCCATGCGCCTGCTGCAGCAGGTGGACAGGCGCCTGCTGGGCCGCTCCGACCGTCGCCTGCGCGCCGCTGCGCTGCTGGTGGGGGAAGCCATCCTGCGCGAGCCGGACGAGCGCCTGCTGCAACAGCAGCAGGACAGGTTCGGCAAGCCCGGCACAAGCGATGAAGGCGATGATCTGCCCGTGCTGGTGCAGGCCCGGCGCGTTGCCGCCGAAGTGAAGAAGGAACTGGGCAGGATTCCGGGAGAAGAACCATGAACACACCGCCCATGCTCTCTTCCGCAAGTCCTGCCGCAGGCATGAAGCCCTTCCGAAACGTGCGCAGCACATCTGCCGATTCCGCCGGCTCAGCCACCTCGGTGGCCACGCAGGCACGGCAGGCCGATGCCGGCAGCATCGAGCACGCCGGCAGCGTGCAAACAGGTGCGCGGTCATCTCGGGCTGATCAGCCGTCGCGTTTCGAGGAAACGCTGCGTGCCCGGCACGAGGCCCGCAACGATCCCCCCTCTGCCGAAGGAGGACGGGGGGAAGCAGAGCAGGATGCTGCCAGGTCATCTGCCGTTGCGGGCATGGCGGTGGCTGCCGATGGCTTCATCCAGCAGGCGACGGCAGAAGATGACGCGGCAGAAGGGCAGGTGCTGCCTGCGCGCGCACCGATGATGAAGGTGCCGGATGATGAAGTGGCAGGGCAGCCGCTGTTGCAACAGAAGCGGGCGGGCGCAGTGGATCCATCCGTGGCAACACCACCCGGCACGGCGTTCCAAGCGGTTTCCCATGTCGTTTCCGGTGCCCTTGCAGGCGGGGCGGACAGCAGGCCGGCCGGCATTGGCCGGAAGCAGGTGGCGCACATGGCAGCAGGCAGGGCAGCAGGGGTGGATGCTGCCGGCAAATCGGCCGATGCGCCGCTCCCTGACAGCGAATTGGCGCACCTTGACGGAACACGAAGCACCCATGAACAGGGCAGGGATGCTGCCCGTGATCGTGATCCCGGCAGTGGCAGGCGCGGTGCCGGAGCAGATGGCCTGTTGCGGGAGGTGGCATCGCGGATTTCCGCAAGCTCCCGCCAGACCTTCCTGCCGCCCGTGCGGCAGGGGATGGATGCCGTGGCGTGGAGTGCCGGCCTTGGCGGGCTGCAGCAGATGACCGCATTCGGCAATGCGGTGGATGCTTCCGCCGCCATGCCGGGCAGCGCCGCCCGGCAGGTGCTGCAGGCCTTGCAGGACGGCAACCTGCTGCGTGGCCTGGCCACCACTGCAGCCACCGGTGCAAGCGCCGTGCGCCGCCTGCAGATACAGCTGCAACCGGCCAGCCTCGGCACGGTAACCGCGCAGTTGTCCCTCGTTGGCGGACGTCTGGAGATAAGCATTCGCGTGCCGGATCAGCGCATTGCCGAGCATCTGCGCCAGGGGCTGGATCAGTTCCTGCAACGCCTGCGCACCCATGATGAGGCCATGGCCCGTGCCCATGTGCAGCTGGTTGTCGATCCCTCCCTGCCCGGCGCAGCGGAGCGCCAGGGCACGGGTGCGCCCACGGTTTTCCATGGCGCGCACCACGGCCCGGCATCACACCACGCTGCCGGTGGCGGCAGTGCTGCTGATGGCGGTGCGGCGCAGCAGGGGAGCGATTCAGGACGCGCACGGCAGGGGCAGGGGGGCACGGCAGACGTTTCATCGGCAGATGCGGCAGGAACAGCGGGAAATGAAGATGCAACCGGTGCAACTGGCGGCATGGCTGCTGGCGTTGTCTATCTCTGATCTTGCCGCCACCTCTGCCGTGCCCGGCAAGGCAGCCTTTGCTGCATCTGCCTCGCCAGCCGCAGGCAATGCGCTGGCGGCGGGCCGCCCTGCCGCCGGCCCGTGCGAGCGGCAGATGGCGCTGGCAGCGGCGCGTCATGGTGTGCCGCTGGGCATGCTTTATGCCATCGGGCTGACCGAGACGGGGCGTCGCCACACCCTGCATCCGTGGGCGCTGAACATCGAGGGACGCACCGTTTACGCCCGCAGCCGCCGCCATGCGCTTGCCCTGTATCACCAGGCCAGGAGGCGGGGGCATCGTCTCATAGACCTCGGCTGCATGCAGATAAATGTCCATTACCACGGCCGGCAATTCCGTTCCGTTGCCGAGATGCTGGACCCCGCCCGCAACGTGGATTATGCCGCGCGCTTCCTGAAGCGATTGTATCGGCGCGAAGGCACGTGGACGATGGCCGCCGCGCGCTACCATGCCGGGCCGGACAACGATGCCGCCCAGAAGCGCTACGTCTGCACCGTCATCCGCAATCTCGTTGCTTCCGGTTTTGGCCGCTGGACCCCCCGTGCCCGCAGCTTCTGCAGGCGCTGAACAACGCGCCATCCGGCAACCGATTCGCAGGCCTTGCGCATTTTTTCCTCTCGGCCGGAAAAGGCGATTGCCTGAACGGTGGCAGAAAGGAGAAGGCTGCCGTCAACCGGGAAAGGTGGGCTTGCACCCTGTGGGTTGATCGCCCTCCGTTGCTGCAACTTTCAGGAAGTGAATCGGAAGGAGAACATGAAAACGAATCGGGAAGATGATTCGATTATACCGCCAAGGGCCGGTGTGGATCAATTGTATCCCCCTGCGCATTGAGGAGATTCCCCCACCTTGCCCACACTGTGGCCGTAACGGGTTGCCAGAGGGTTAACGGGCCGCCGAGCTGTGGGGGGTTGGTGCGATGTATGTCATCGTCGATGAGCGGGACCTGGTGCTGGAAGGGTATCGCAAGAGCTTCCGCCGCGAAGGTGTGGCCAGTGTCGGATTCAGGCCGCGGGACTTTCGCGGCTGGCTGGAAACCTCGCCGAAGGATGACCTGGCGGCGGTGGAAGGCGTGTTGCTGGGCATGTTCGAGGGCTGCGCGGACTTGCCGGAGGTCATTCGCCGCTACATGAACATTCCCGTGATCGCGCTGAGCGAGATGAACTCGCTTGACGAGGTGCTGGAGCTGTTTTCCGTCGGTGTCGATGACGTGGTGCGCAAGCCGGTGCACGTGCGCGAGATCCTCGCCCGCGCCAATGCCATCATGCGCCGCCTGCGCGCAGACAGCGATGCCGATGCCGTAACCGTGGGCGATATCCGCATCTTCCCCGATGGTCGCCCGCCATTGGTGGCTGGCGAGCCGCTGCCGTTGCCGCGGCGCGAATACCGCATCCTGGAACACCTGGCGATGAACGCCGGCCGGCGCATCACCAAGCAGCAGCTGTTCAACACGGTATATGGCCTGTTCGAGGACCAGGTCGAGGAATCGGTCATCGAGAGCCACATATCCAAGCTGCGCAAGAAGCTGCGCCAGCGGCTGGGATATGACCCCATCGATTCCCGCCGCTTCCTCGGCTACTGCCTGCATGCCGCAGCACCGCAGGGCGCGCATGCCGCGCAGGCCGGCAGCAGGCGGGAAAGCGGCAGGCAGGGTGGTGATGCCGCGGCCCTGCGCGCCATCGCCGGCAGAATGCGCCGCACGGCCTGAGGGGAAGGCATTCCCGGTTGCGTGGAGGCCTTCCTCTTCTCTCCCCCCTGGAGCCGCCCGTCATGCCCGCGGGCGGCTTCCTGTATCGGCAGCCTGGCGCTTGCTGTGCGCCGCGTGCCCGTCCCGTTCCCGCACGATGACCGGGCAGCAAGGCTGCGGATGAACACAGGCCGGACACGCACAAGCCAGGCGCAAGGTTGCCCTGCAACACTTCCCCTCGGCAATCGGCAGCACGGCATGCAGGCTGGCCGAGGCCCATGCAAGGTGGTCGGCAGGCAATGGAATGCCGAAGGTGGCTTCATGGGTCTCGCCCCTGCCGGCGGATGAGGAGGATGAGGCCATGTCCATCGGAAACATCATGCGCACCGGCGTTTCCGGCATGCTGGCGCAGGGCAACAAGCTCTCCACGGTGGCGGACAACGTCGCCAATGCCGACACGGTGGGCTACAAGCGCGCCGAGGCCGAGTTCTCCTCCATGATTCCGCAGCACCTCACGGGGCAATATGTCTCCGGCGGCGTAACCACCAACGTGCGCCGCCACATCAGCGAGCAGGGCACGCTGATGAACACCACCTCCATCACCGACCTGGCCATTGCCGGAGATGGCTTCTTCATCGTCGAGGATGCCGCCGGCACGCGCTTTCTCACCCGTGCCGGCTCCTTCGTGCCGGACAAGGACGGCTACCTGGTGAATGCCGCCGGCTATTACCTGCTGGGTTTCGACATCATGGACGGCACCACGCCGTCGGTAACCGCCAACGGTTTCAATGGCCTCTCGCGCGTGCGCCACTCCAGCCAGGCGATGCAGGCCACGCCAACGACGCAGGGAGACCTGCGCTTCAACCTGGATGCCGGTGCCGCCACCGTTGCCGCGCCGGATCTGCCCTCCGCCAATGCCGCCACGGCTTCCTACACCTTCAAGACCTCGCTGGTGGCCTACGGCAACCTTGGCGAGGAAGTGCTGGTGGACGTGTATTTCTCCAAGACGGCAGACAATACCTGGGAAGTGTCGGTGTTCGACCAGGCAGAGGCAACATCTGGCGGTCCCTTCCCCTATGCATCCGGGCCGCTGGCCACCACCACGCTCACCTTCGATGCCACCACCGGCCAGCTCGATGCCGCCTCCCCCACCTCCATCAGCTTCACCGTGCCCGGAGGCCAGCCCATGCTGCTGGACATTTCCGGCTCCACCCAGTACGCCGCCGATTTCAACATCCTGACCGTTGACCTCAACGGCAATGCCGCCACCGGCTACAAGCTGTTCAAGATCGGCGAGGATGGCGTGATGTATGGCACCTTCCCCAATGGCGAGAAGCAGGCCACCTACCAGATTCCGCTGGCCACCGTGAACAGCCCCGACAATCTCAAGCTGCTGCCCGGCGATGTCTTCACCCAGACGGACAAGTCCGGCGACATACTGGTGGGGTTCGCCGCTTCGGAGGGCTTCGGCACCATCGTTTCCGGCGCCAAGGAGCAGTCCACCGTCGATCTGGCCTCGGAGCTGACCGCCATGATCGAGGCGCAGCGCGGCTACACCGCCAATTCCAAGGTGTTCATGACCGGTGCGGAGCTGATGGACGTGGCGGTGAATCTGAAGCGTTGAACATGCGTCGCGCTGTCGGCCGCTGGCCGTGGCATTCGCCGCCCTGGCTCCGGTTTCGGCTTCGGCAGCGGCAGGCGTGCAGTTGCACCGCAGGGCATGATCATGGGCGTGGTGGTGCAGCAGGCAGGGAGCTGATGCAATGTCGCTGAGTGCGGTGCTCAATTCGGCACGCTCGTCGCTGAGCGCCATCTCCGAGCGCACGCGCACCGTCTCGGAGAACATCGCCAATGTGGACAATCCCGACCACTCCCGCCGCATTGCCCAGAACGTGTCGGGGCAGCACGGCGTGCTGCGCGTTGCCATCAGCCGCGCGCAGGATGCCGAGATCCTGGACCGCCTGCTGGAATACACATCGCGGCAGACCGCTGCCGCCACCCGCGCCGAGGGGCTGGACAAGCTGGGGCTGATCCATGGCGATGCCGACAGCGAGGTTTCCCCCGCCGCACTCGTCAGCCGCCTGCAGGCAGACCTTCAGGCCTTCGCCTCCATGCCGGACAACGCCACCGCCGCCTCTCGTGCGGTGGGCACGGCGCGGGATCTGGCGGCGGCCATCAACCGCGGTGCGGAGGCCGTGGCCGCGCTGCGGGCGGAGGCCGATGCCGAGGTCGAGCGCTCGGTGGCGCGCATCAACGACCTGCTGGCGCAGTTTCACGAGGCCAATGCCGCCATCGTAACCGGCCGCCTGTCGGATGCCGAGCTGGTGCGCAACCACGATGCCCGCGACCGCGCCCTCATGGGGCTGGCCGAGGAGCTGGACATCCGCACCGTGGCGCAGGCAGACGGCGGACTGGCCATCTACACCACCTCTGGCGCGGTGCTTTACGAGCGCGGCGCGCGCGAGGTGCGCTTCGAGCCGGCACCCGGCGGGCTGCTGCCCGGCGCGCCCGGTGGCAGGGTGGTCATCGACAACGTGCCGGTTACCGGCGATTCCGCCATCATGGGCATCACTTCCGGGCGGCTGGCCGGGCTGGTGGAATTGCGCGATGATCTGGCCGCCAGTTGGGAGACACAGCTTGACGAGCTGGCACGCGGCCTCGTCGAGGCATTTGCCGAAAGCGATCCTGCCGGCACGCTGCCCGATGCCGCGGGGCTGTTCACCTGGCCTGGCGCACCGGCGCTGCCGCCTGCCGGCACCCACACGCCCGGGCTGGCACGCGCACTGGCCGTCAACCCGCTGGCCGATCCGCAGGCCGGGGGCGATGCCTTCCTGCTGCGTGATGGCGGCATGGCGGGAGCGGCCTACGTGGTCAACACCAGCGGCGTTTCCGGCTTTACCGACCGCCTGCTGCAGCTTTCCGCGGCGCTTGATGTGCCCCGTGGGTTCGATGCCGCCGCCGGGCTGCCAGCCACTGCTTCGGTAAAGGATTTCGCCGCCACTTCCGGCGGTTGGCTGCAGGAGCAGCGCGCCCTTGCCAGCCGCGACGCCGACCATGCCGCCGCCCTGCTCACCCGCACGTCCGATGCGCTTTCCCGTGCCACCGGCGTGGATCTGGACGAGGAGCTGACGGTGATGATGCAGCTTGAGCGCTCCTACCAGGCCACGGCGCGGGTGCTGGCGACGGTGGACAACATGCTGGCCGCGCTGATGCAGTCGATGCGCTGAATGGCATGATGGCATGACCGCGGCAGCACCTTGCAGCTGTTGGACAGCTGGCAGCGGCTGGCGCAGGCCGGGGCAACGGCCAGGAATGCAGGAGTGAATGACCCATGAAGTCCTCACTGGTGCCGCCGCTGGTAACGCCATTTGCCACCCCTGCCGCCACCGCCCGCGTGCGGCAGGATCTGCAGGAGGCCAACCTGGAGCTGGCCTCCGGCCGCCATGCCGACCTGGGGTTGACGCTGGCGGGGCGTTCTTCGCTGCTGATATCCACCCGCGGGCAGGAGGTGCTGTTCGACAGCCTGAAGACCGGCATCGACATCAGCGCCACCCGCCTTCAGGTGGCGCAGCAGTCCCTGCAGATGGCAAGCGATGGCGCACAATCATTGCTGAAGAGCCTGGCACCGATGCTTTCCGGGCAGGTGGAGCCGCAGCAGGTGGCCGCCCATGCCCGCAGTCTGCTCACGGAGTTTGTCAATGCCATCAACGCCACTGCGCAGGGCTCTTACGTCTTCGGCGGCATGAACCTCACCGAGCAGCCGCTGATGGATTACTTCGCCGAGCCGCTCTCCGCCGCCCGCGGCGCGGTGGAGGCGGCCTTCGCCACCCGCTTCGGCTTCGCGCCCGGCGATGCTGCCGCCGCATCCATCAGCGCCGCCGACATGGCCAGCTTTCTCGACAATGACTTCGCTCCGCTGTTCGATGCCGTGCAGTGGGACGTTCTGTGGTCGCAGGCCACCGACAACGGCCTGCGCGCTCCCGTCGGCCTCGATGAGACGGTAGAGGCCACCGCCAGCGCCAATGATCCAGCGATGCGCAAGGTTGCGATGGCATACGTGATGGTGGCCGGGCTGGGCATTGAGGCGCTCAATGCCTCGGCGCGGCAGGAGCTGGCCGAAAGGGCGCTGGCCACGCTGGGCGAGGGCATTGCCGGCATCGACCGCCTGCGCGGCGACATCGGCTTTCGCCAGGAGCGTATCGAGCGCGCGTCCGAGCGCCTGCAGGCGCAGCGCAACATGGTGGAGAAGGAGATAGCCGGCATGGAGCAGGTGGATCTGCATGCGGTGGCGGCGCGGGTGAACGACCTCACCCTGAGGCTGGAGACATCCTACACCCTCACGGGCCGCCTGCAGAAGCTGACGCTGCTGAACTTCCTGTGATGCCTGAGGCCGGCGTCTGAAAAGGAGTTGTGAAGCTTGCGGGAAGGGCCGCGTCGGCAACAGCGGCAAGGCCCCTGAACAGGAAGCCGGGCAGCGGGATGCCGTTCATGTTCACCGGGTCCGGAACCGGGGCAGGCGCAGAGGAAAGGCAGGAGCCATGTATCGCAAGGCGTATCAGGACATAGCCGCGGACAGTTCGGCAGAGGAACGGGCCAACGAGGCCATGGCGCTGGATCATGCCATCGGCATGATGCGCGAGGCACAGGCCGAGGGCATGGACACGGTGGTGGCCATCAAGGCGCGGCACTTCACCCGCCGCCTGTGGTTCTATTTTCTCGATGACCTGACCATGCCGGAGAACGGCCTGCCGGACGAGCTGAAGGCAAACCTCATCTCCATCGGCATCTGGGTGCTGAAGGAGCTCGACCGCATCGAGAAGGGCGAGCAGGACTCGTTTGCCGACATCATCGACGTCATGACCATGATCAGGGACGGACTGCAATGAGCGGCACCATTCGCATATCGCTGCGCGCCGGCGAACGGGTCTATGTCAACGGCGCGGTCATCCGCGTGGATCGCAAGACCACGCTGGAGTTCCTCAACAACGTCGTGTTCCTGCTGGAACAGCACGTGATGCAGGAGGAAGACGCCACCACCGCCCTGCGCAAGCTCTACTTCACCGTGCAGAAGATGCTCATTACCCCGGCGGCCGGATTTTCCGCCCGCCAGGAGTTCTATGCCCAGTATCTGGAGCTGATCACGGAGCATCACGAGCAGGAGGCCATGGTCTCGGCGCTGGACGAGATTCGGCGGCTGGTGAACATCGGCCGCAACTTCGAGGCGCTGAAGCGCATCCGCCGCCTGTGCGAGGCCGAGGATGCGCAGCTTGGCATCACGCCCGCGGTGTCGAACCAGCGCCGCAGGCAGGCTCAGGCCCGGCAGGCGCACCCGCAGGAGGGCGGCAATGGCGCGGCAGAATCCGCCGCGGCGGGTTCCGGCCCTGCCGCTCCCGCCACTGCCGATACCGCCACGGTCGATGCAGGCTCGACGCCCGTTGTCAGGACACGGCGGCGCAGCCGCAGCCGCCGGCGCGATGGTGCCATTGGCGCAGCCGCCGCCACCGGTCATGGAGCAGCATCATGAGCATCACCACCATCACACCCCCCGCCGTGCCGGGCATTGGCGGCGATGCCGCCAGCGCCGGCGGCGACTCCCCGGGGCAGCAGCAGTCCACGGCGCTCGACGGGCTGGACTACAACGCTTTCCTCAAGCTGCTGGTGGCCCAGCTTGAGAACCAGGACCCCACCGAGCCGATGGACAACACCCAATACATGGCGCAGCTCGCCTCCTACGCCAACGTCGAGCAGAACATCCGCACCAACGTGCGGCTGAACGAGGTCATGACGGCGGTGCGCGCCAGCCATGCCGATGCTCTCATCGGCCGCACCGTCAGCTCCGCGGACGGTGCCATCAGCGGCGTGGTGCGGGGCTACGAGATGAACGAGGGCGGCGTGGTGCTGCTGCTGGAGGGCGATGCCCGGCTGCCCTTCACCGATGGCGTGAAAGTGATGGAGAGCGGCGCATGAACCAGGCCGATGCGCTGGATCTGGTGCGCTTCGCCGTGTGGGTGGTGCTCACCGCCTCCGGCCCGGCGGTGCTGGCGGCCATGGCCGTGGGGGTAACCATCTCGCTGTTCCAGGCGCTCACGCAGGTGCAGGAAATGACCCTCACCTTCGTGCCCAAGATCATCATCATCCTGCTGGTCATCATCGCCGCCGCGCCGTTCATGGGAGCGGAGATCCAGAAACTGGGGCTGATCGTCTTCGAGCGTATCGAGAAGGGGTTCTGAGCCGCCGCAGCAGGTTTGCACGTGCATGCAGCGCGCAAGGCATGTGTGGACGTGCGCGGGCAGAGCACGGGGAAAGGTGCCCGAAATGGCGCTCCCCCGTGCATGAGAAGAAATGAAGGGACAGGCCAGCGTGTCCATCACCCAATTGCAGCAACCTGTCGCCGCCGCCACGGAGGCCCGCCGGCACCAGCGCGACATCGCCTTCGCGCTGGGCATCGTCGCCATACTCGTCATCCTCTTCCTGCCCATTCCGCCGGCGCTCATCGACATCGGCCTTTCCATCTCCATCGCCTTTTCCGTGCTCATCCTCATGGTGGCGTTGTGGATTCGCGAGCCGCTGGAGTTTTCCGCCTTTCCCACGGTGTTGCTCATCGCCACCATGATCCGCCTGTCGCTGAACATTGCCTCCACCCGCCTCATCCTCGCCAACGGGCATGAAGGCGTTACCGCCGCCGGCAATGTCATCGGCGGGTTTTCCACCTTCGTGATGAGCGGCGATTTCGTCATCGGCCTCATCGTCTTCGGCATTCTGGTGATCGTCAATTTCCTCGTCATCACCAAGGGAGCAACGCGCATTGCCGAGGTCGGCGCGCGCTTCACGCTGGATGCCATTCCCGGCAAGCAGATGGCCATCGATGCCGACCTCTCCGCCGGCCTCATCGACGACAAGGAGGCCCAGCGCCGCCGCCGCGTGCTGGAGGAGGAAAGCTCCTTCTTCGGTGCCATGGATGGCGCTTCGAAGTTCGTGCGCGGCGATGCCATTGCCGGGCTGCTGATCACCGCCATCAACATCTTCGGCGGCATCATCATCGGGGTTACGCGCCACGGCATGGACCTGGCGCAGGCGGCAGACGTCTTCACCCGCCTTTCCGTGGGTGATGGGCTGGTGTCGCAGATTCCGGCGCTGGTGGTGTCGTTGGCGGCCGGCCTGCTGGTTTCCAAGGGGTCGAACAAGGGCGCGGCGGAAAAGATCGTGCTCGGCCAGCTGGGGCATTATCCGCGCGCCCTGCTGGTGGCGGCGCTGCTGATGCTGTTGCTGGCGCTGCTGCCCGGTCTGCCGTTCATTCCCTTCTTCCTGCTCTCTGCCCTGCTGGCCGGCACTGCCTGGGGCATCAGCCGCCGCCAGCAGGTGGAGGAGCATCAGCGCCGGCAGCAGGAAGTGGAGGCGCGGCAGCAGGCAGAGGAAGAGAAGCAGCAGTCCCTGCAGGAGTCGCTGGAAACACCGGCGCTGGCACTGAAGCTGGGCAAGCAGCTTTCCGTGCAGTTCATGCGCCAGCATGACGAAATGGTGCACCGCGTGGCCCGCATGCGCCGCAAGTTTGCCGAGCGCTATGGCTTCGTGGTGCCGGAAATCCGCCTTTCCGACGACATCGACATTGCGCCGAAGTCCTACCAGATCCTGCTGCACGGCTCCGTCGTCGCCAGCCATGAGCTGCGCCCCGGCGAGCTGATGGTCATTTTCGGCGATGGCCGCCGCCCGGACGTGCCCTGCGAGGAAACCCGCGAACCGGCCTACGGCATGCCTGCCTGCTGGGTGTCGGAAAGCTTCGCCACGCAGCTGCGGCTGGAGGGCTTCACGGTGGTGGATGGCCTTTCCGTCATGCTCACCCACCTGAGCGAGACCATCAACGACAACCTGGCGCAACTGCTCTCCTACCGCGATGTGCGCATGCTGCTGGATCGCCTGCCGGCGGAATACCAGAAGCTGGTGGACGAGATCGTGCCGGCACAGATCACCTTCTCCGGCATTCAGGCGGTATTGAAGCTGCTGCTGGCGGAGCGCGTCTCCATCCGCAACCTCGACATCATCCTGGAGGCCATTGCCGAGATCGCCCCCCATGCCCGCCGCGCCGAGCAGATTGCCGAGCACGTGCGCCTGCGGCTGGCGCGGCAGATCTGCGGCGACATTGCCGGGGACGGGCCGCTGAAGGTGCTGCGGCTGGGCAACCGCTGGGATCTCGCCTTTCATCAGAGCATCCGCCGCGATGAAGGTGGCCAGCCGCTGGAGTTCGACATCGACCCGGCAATGATCGAGGAGTTCTCCACCGCCGCCAGCGCCATCATCCGCAAGCTGATGGACGAGGGGCACGAGTTCGCCCTGCTCACCGCGCCCGATGCACGGCCCTACGTGCGCATGGTCATCGAGCGGCTGTTTCCCAACCTGCCGGTGCTCTCGCAGCTGGAGGTGGCGCGTGGCGTGCGCATGGAAGTGCTGGGCAGCATCTCGTGATGAATGCAGGGCATGTGGACAAGGCCGTGGCCGGGCAGGGCATGCAAGGCTGAGCCGGGCGCGGCGGGGCAGGGGATGAAGGCGCGCGATCCGGCACGGGTGATGGGCAATGATCGAACAACTGCCGGAGATATTGCTGTGGAGTTTTCTCTACTTCTGCCGCATCGGCGGCATGCTCATGGTCTTTCCCGGCTTTTCTTCCGTGCGCGTGCCGGTGTTCGTGCGGCTGATGCTGGCCATTGGCACCACCTTCGCGCTCACCCCGCTGCTGCTCCACATGCCGGGAGCCGCCCCGCCTGCCGATGCGCCGCTCACCCCGCCCCGGCTGCTTGCGCTCGTCTGGCAGGAGCTGCTGAAAGGTGTGGCGCTGGGGCTGATGGCGCGCATGTTCGTGCTGGCGCTGGAGTTTCTCGCCACCGCGCTGACGCAGTTCATCGGCCTTGGCAACTTCCCCGGCATGCCGGCAGAGGGGCAGGAGCCAACCCCGGCGCTGGTCTCCCTCATCACGCTCACTGCCGTTACCCTCATTTTCGTAACCGGGCTGCACGGCCAGGCCATTGCCGCCGTTGCCGCCACCTACACCACGCTGCCCATCGGCACCCCCGGCCAGCCAGTGCAGTTCCTGGAAGGCATCGTGGCGCGGCTGGCGCAGGCCACCTTCCTTGCCCTGCAGGCCACTGCGCCGTTTCTCGTCTATGGCGTGGTGGTCAACCTCGCCATTGGCCTCGTCAACCGCATGGTGCCGCAGATCCCGGCCTATTTCATCTCCCTGCCGCTCATCATCGTTGGCGGCCTGCTGCTGCTGTTCTTCATGCTTGGCGACATGTTCGCCGTGTTCATGGACGGCTTTGCCGACTGGCTGCTGGACGGCTGAAGGGAGCGGAAAGTGCGGGCACAAGCCGCAGCAGGCAGCAAGATGGCAGAAAGGGCATGCCATGAGCGGCAGGAATGACAAGCGCCACGTCCGCCTGCAGCGTCTGGTGGCGGCGGTGCGTCAGTTGAGGAACATGGAGGAATTGCAGGTCCGGCAGGCGCAGGCCCGGTTGCAGGCCCTGCAACGGCAGCGTGATGCATTGCTGGGTGCCTTGGGGCGTGGCGCGCTGGCAAGAAGTGGCATGACCGGTGCCAATGGTGATGCGGGTGGTGGTGCAGGGGGCGGTGATGCATTCGGCATTGGGGGCGACATGGCCGTGCTGTTGCGGCGCAATCTCGATGCCACCGCGCGCGAGGAGGCGCGCCTGCAGGCCCTGATGCAGGAACGCGAGGAAAGATTGCGCCAGCGCCGCGCGCAGGAGCGGCAGGTGCTGAAGCTGCAACAGCGCACGCAACAGGCCCTGCGCCGCAGCCGCCACGATGCCGCGCTGGCGGAAGTCGTGGAGCAGATCCTGCGCCGTGATGACGGGGCATCATCCTGATACATCAACCCTGCAACGATGCGCGCAAGGCCGCCGCCTCTGCTCGTGTTTCCGCTCGGCCGGCAGGCGCATGCAAGGTTGCCACAAGTTTGCGGTCCTAGCGTAAGCCGCAAGGGCAAACCGGCAATGGTTGCCGCAGGATTGTTCAGGCCAGCTTCAGGGAACACGGGCAGCGGGGGGAACTCGCATCATGGCCATTTCACCACCGTCGGACCTCATCGTGGATGTCATGCGCGCGGCTGACCCCCGCCAGAGTGCAGCCGCCACTGCGCGTTTGCAGGCGCTGGCGGCAGGCAGGGCGACTTCGGCCACCCCAGGGACCGGCGCGGCATGGCAGGAAGCATGGCAACAGGCGCAACAGGCCGGCACCGCGGCAATGGCTGCAAAACGCACAGCCGCAGGCACCATGCCCACAGAAGTGGCAGCAGCAGGCCCCGTGCGGCTGGGCAAGGCCCCGGATGCAAGGGAGCTGAAGCCCGATGGCACTTTCAGGCAAGCAACGACCAGCGCCGCACACATGACGATGAAGACACGGGCAACGGAAGAGCAGGCACGCCTGCGGCAGGCCTATGCCGGGCTGGAGGGTGTGCTCGTTGCCAACATGCTGGAAGGCATGCTGGGCACAGGTGGCAACGGCAGGGCAGGGAGCCTGTTCGGCAGCGGGCTGGCTGCAAGCTACTGGAAATCGCTGCTGGCGCAGTCGGTGGCCGAACAGATAGCGCGCGCCGGTGGCCTCGGCGTGGCCGATGCCCTGTCATCCCGCGCTCAGCCACACCTTGCTTCGCCCCTCATGATGGCGGCTGACGGCATGACCACATCATCTGCGGCAGCAGCTGCTGCTGGCGGCAGCATCAACGGCAGGGGAGCAGCATCATGACGTTCATGCAGGCGTTCATGCAATCACGGCAGCAGCAGCGTCAGCAGCCACAGCCAGCTCGCAGGTTGCGGCATGGGGCGGCAGGTGCCACCACCACCCTTGCAGCCGCATCCACCTCGCCGGATGCATCCGGCGGGGCAGGGATCTCCTCTGCAGCCCCCGCATCTGCGGCGGCCGTGGCTGGCGGTGCGGCAGCGGAGCAGATGCTTGCGCGCCTGTGCCGCCGTCTGCGGCAGGTGCTGGAGCAGGAAAACGAGCTGTTGCAACGCGGTGCTGCAGGCCCCGCCGGCACGGCGGCGCTGGCGGAAACGGCACGGCAGAAGGATCTGCTGCAGCTGGACATCCTGCGCCTGGGCGAGCGCTGCACGAACTTGCAGGCACTGCAGGAGGAAATGCGCGCGGAGCTGATGGAGCTGCGCGCCGCACTGGAGGAAAATGCACGCCTGCTGGCATTGCACCTGAATGCCGCGCAGGAGCTGGCCCGGCATCTCGAGCAGGATCTGCGCCGCCGATCTTCTGACGGCACCTACACGCCGGGCAGCCTGCATGCAGCATCGGCAGGTGCGGCATCCGCAGACGGAGGAATGGGGGCAGGGCATGGCATGGCCAGCGGCGCTGCCACCTCCGCCGGTCATGCGGCAGGCAGCGGAACGAGGGGATACGGCACATGGTAAAGCCTCTGCTGGCCGGCTTGTGGGCCGTCATCGTTACCTTGGGCAGTTTCTATGGCGTCATGCTGATGAAGTCCGGCAGCGAGGCCGCCATTGCGCCCAGGCAGATCTTCACGGCGCTGGAACAGGTAAAGACGGAGGTCATCAGCGTGCCGATGATTCACGAGGGGCGTATTCAGGGCTATGTGCTGGCGCGCTTCGCCTACCTGATGGATGCCGAAAGGCGCAAGAAGCTCTCGGTCGATCCGGGGCTGATCATCACCGATGAAGCCTTCCGCATCATCTACGCCAGCCCGGTGCGGGATTTCCAGCGCATCGAGAAATATGACCTCGCCAGCCTCACCGAGCGCCTGAAGAAGCGCGTGAACGAGCGCCTGGGCACCGAGCTGGTGCAGGATGTGCTGGTGGAATCCATCAACTACGTGGCACGCAGCGAAATCCGCTTCAGGGGGCTGAAGCAATGAGCATGTTGACTGCCGCGGGCCGTTTCATCAGGACCTATTCCACCGGTGTGGTGGCCGCCACCATATCGGTGGTGTTCGCCACCTACATGCTGCTGACCGGTGGCGGTTCGGGCAACGGCGAACTGTCGCCCGTGCTGGTGCGGCACCAGCCGGTGCAAAGCCCGCTGAAGGAGCGGCCCGAACAACCCATCACCCCCACCCGGCGCATCGTGGCACCGCCACTGCCCGTGGTGGGAGACATGATCATCACCGGTTCCATCACCCCGCCGGAGAAGCAGCCCTCGTCCACGCAACGGCAGCAGCCCCGGCGCATTGCGCCTGCCGGCCCGCCGCCGCGCTATGTCCTGCGCTTTGCCGCGCCACAGGTGGCATTGGTGGAAGGTGCGGGCCGCCTGTGGCGGGTGCAGCCCGGCGACATCCTGCCCGGTGCCGGGCGCGTGGTGCGCATAGAGGAACGCAGCCGCAACAGGTGGGTGGTCAAGACCTTCGACGGCCGCCGCATGCGCGAAATCTCCTCGCGCTAACCCGTTACCGGAAAGAGCTGAACACCCCGGAGAAAGCAGGCCTCGCATCCCCCTCTACCTTCGGTAATACACACGGGATACCGGAGCAAGGCCCTTATCTGTTTCATGGCGCGCCGGGGAGGATTTGAACCCCCGACCCCCAGATTCGTAGTCTGGTGCTCTATCCAGCTGAGCTACCGGCGCCTGCCAAGCCTGACGTCCGGGTTGCAAGAAACCCGGCACATTGTGCTCGTGAGATGCATGATGTTGCGATCAGGCGATGTCTGTCTAGTCCACAGATGCACGATTTGCAAGCGCCTTTGTGCATGTGTGCCGTGGAGTGTGTGCATGTTCCTTGTGTACAGGTCCGAGGCCACCATCCCGATTGCTCAGCGCACCGGTGGAATCTGCACCATGCGTGCGCGGCAGCGGGCGCGTTGTTCGTTGGCACCGCAGCGGGAGGGGCGGCCGGTGGGGGTGAAGCACACGCGCACCTCGCGCAGCAGCGCGGCATCCCGGCGCTCCCGCGTGCAGATGACGGTGAAGGAATCGCGCACGAAACCCCGCGCGCGGTTGGCCTCGGCGAAATCACGGGCAATCTGCTCTGGTGTGCGCAGCAAAGGTTTGGCCGGCCGCTGGTAGGCTGGCGGGATGACGACGCTGCGAAACAGCTTCTCGGAAAAGGCGAAGAACGCCCGCGGCGAAAGGCCCGAACAGGTGCCATGCTTGCGCCACTGGTGAATCACCAGCCCCTTGGAGGGCATCACGTCCAGCACCTCGCGAATCACCTGGTCCGGCACGAAGCGCGCATCGGTGCGGCAACGGCTGGGCCAGCCACGCCGATACTGTGGCCACAGCCCGTGCAGCACGAAGCCGTGGCCACTGCCCGGGCGGCATTGGGCATCCCTGCGCTTGCGCCCTTCCTGCAGGCAATAGGTAGGCGACCATGACAGCGCCAGCACGTAATAGTCGAAGTTGCCGGGCACATGGCGCTCGCGCGCCTGCACCTCGTTCCCGCCAGGTGCCGGCCACAACAGCAGCAGGGCCAGCAGTAGCGGCCACGTCGTCTTCCAAAGGTTGAAGGAAAGAAATCCGCGCATCATGGCTCCCCCGCAAGGATCAATTCTCTTCGGTTGGCAAATACCATCATGCAGGCAGCCGTGCCAGCCCGCCCGCATTTTGCTCCCCCCGGCATACCTGGGTGATGTTCTCGCTCACCGCCCGAAGTTGTAACGCTGCACTGGCGGTAGCCCGGCCTGCTGGCGATAATGGGCGCGAATGCGGTTCTCCAGGTACCAGCGGCGGCGCTCATACAGCGGATGATGACTCTTGAAGAAGTTCTGCAGCGCGCTGCGTTGCCGGAAGTGCCGACGCAGCAGGTCGAAGGTTTCCAGTGCCGCTTGCGGGCGGTAGCCGGCCGCCACCAGCAGATCCAGCCCGGCAGCATCGGCATCATGTTCCTGCTGGCGCGAGTAGGTGTTCAATGACGTGCGTACCAGAAAGGCGACGGAACGCCCAAGCCACGGCATGTTCATCTGCTCTGCCAGCACCTCGCGCGAGAAGCGGTTGGCGCGCCGCGCCAGCTCCTTCTTCTCTCGCGCTGCCCACACGTGCGCTTGCAGATTGTGCGCCATTTCATGCGCCAGCACGGTGGCGATGCGTTCATCGGTGCCCAGCAGCTCCACCATGCCGCGGGTAATGAACAGGTGCCCGCCACCGCTGGTGAAGGCATCAGCGCGGTCGGTCTCCAGCACATGCACCCGCCAGCGTTCGGGGAAATCGCTCTCCTTGCGTGCAGCCGCCGCCAGCCGGTCTGCAATGCGCTGCAGCCGCCGCTGCAGGGCCTTGTCCTTGCTCAGGCGCGCACTGGCCAGCACCTTCTGTGCCAGGGCATCGCCCAGCTTCTGGCGTTCTGCGGCAGGAGGTTCCTTGGGCGTGAAGGCATCGTTGATGCGCCTTTGCAACCGTGCCCATGCCAGTGCAAGGCTTTCATCTTCCCCTTCTGCCTGCGAGGCCGTTGCCACAGGCTGTGGCGAGGCAGAGGTGCGTGCAGAGGCTATCGGTATTGCAGGCATGCTGGCCTGCCGTGCCGCCGGTGCCTGCTGGTTGTTACCGGCAAGGGCCGGGGCGCTCATTGCCATTCCATCTGCCGGTGCAGCGTTCAGGCCCAATGCGGCAGTTTCGGTGTTGGTGGGGGTGGTATCAGCCAGCTGCAATTGCTGCAGGGAGCCATCACCGGCACACCCGGCCAGCAGCAGCGCAGCCAGCACGCCAGCCAGCCCCACCTGGCGGTGGAAGCCCGTCCCCGTAGCTGTGCTGCCGTATTGCAACATGCCGGATGCACCTTGATGCGGCACCGGACAGATACCCCGTCCAACCCACTGCGAACAATGCCATTCAGGCACAATCTAGCGCGTCAGGCACGTGGAAACAATGTGCAAGCTCATCTCCAGCGGCGGAGGTTATCGCGGGCTGTTCGCAACATCGTGGTGTCCGCCACCACCGCCGGACAGGCGACATCACGAAAGTTTGTGCCCACGATGAAGCATCATCTGCGCGGCTGCAGTATATTACGCGTGATGAATGACGAGCGCGCAAGACATGCTGCACCAGGGTGCATGCTGCTGCTGATGTCGGCACGCATATGGCTGGTGCTGCTTCTTGCCGGCATGCATCTGCTGGCCGCCCCCATGCTGGCCCGGGGCACCCCCGCAGCCGCGGAAACCGCAAGCCCTGCACGACCACCGCTCAATCCGGTGCTGGCGCGTGCGCCGTCGCCCTACCTGCGCCACCATGCCGCTGATGCCGTGCGCTGGCGCAGGTGGGGAGCAGATGCCCTGCAGGAGGCCGCGCGGCGTGGCGTGCCTGTGTTTCTCTCGGTCGGCTACCTGTCCTGCTACTGGTGCGGGGTCATGCAGCGGGAGAGTTTCACGAATGCCGAGGTGGCGGCATGGCTGGAGCGCCATTTCGTGCCGGTGCTGGTGGACAGGGAGGCGCGCCCGGCGCTCGATGCCATGTATCTGGAAGCGGCAAGGTTGCTGCGCAAGGGAGTGGCAGGCTGGCCCAACAACGTGTTCCTGACGCCGGAAGGAGAACCGTTCGATGCCGTGGGCTATCTGCCGCGCGCGACATTCATGGCGAAGCTGCGGGAGGTGGCGGCCGCGTGGCGGCGCGATGCCCGCTCCTTGCGCCAAAAGGCCCGCACCACGGCAGCGCAGGTGCAACGCCTGCTGCAACATGCCGGGGCTGGCAAGGCGGCATTGGCACAGTTGGGCAATGCCCGCATCAGGCAGTTGGCCGCAGGGCTGGCAGGGCGCTTCGATCCGTTCTTCGGCGGGCTTGACCGCCTGCCGAAGCATCTGCGGGCACCGCTGCTGATGCTGCTGGGGCGGGTGGCGCTGGTGCACCGTTCGGACGAAGCACGGAAGGCCCTGTTGCGCAGCCTGCGGATGATGTCGCAAGGCGCGGTGTTCGATCACCTGCAAGGCGGCTTCTTCCGTTATGCCACCGATGCCGCATGGCATGTGCCGCATTTCGAGAAGATGCTGTCCGACCAGGCACTGATGGCCGACGCCCTGCTGCTGGGCTGGCGCATTTCCGGAGATGCGTGGCTGCGGCAGGCGGCACAACGCACGCTGGACTTTGCCTTGCAGCATCTGCAGCTGCCGCATGGAGGTTTTGCCACCGCGCTCTCGGCCTTTGACGATGCCGGCAGGGAAGGTGGCTTCTATCTGTTCACGCCGGCAGAGCTGCAAGGGTTGCTGGGGGCGGAGGATGCCGCCTGGGCGCTGGAGAAATTCGGGCAGCTGAGCGATGGCGAGCTGGCAGGCCACGTGGTGGTGCAGGTGCAGGACGTGGCGCTGGATGATGGGGGTGAACGGGCACGGCTGCAGCGGGTGCTGAGAGGCTTGCGCGCCGCGCTGCACCAGCGCACGCCTCATGCACGGGATGACAAGGTCATCAGCGGCTGGAATGGCATGATGATCGGGGCACTGGCGCGGGCGGCCCAATACTGGCCGCAGCAGGCCCCGCGCTATCGCGCCGCGGCGCAGCGGGCGGCGCACTTCGTGCTGCAGCGATTGATGGTGGTGAATGCCGAAGGCACAGGCAGGGGCGCTGGGGTCAACACGAATGCCGGTGCGGATTTCCCCGCAGCACGGCTGGCGCGGCACTGGCTGGATGGCGCGGCGCATGGCGCGGCAACGCTGGAAGACCTCGCTCATGTGGTGGATGGACTGCTGGCGCTGCATGATCTGGATGCCGGTGGCAACTGGCTGCAAGCGGCAGAGCGGCTGATGCTGCTGGCGAAGGAGCGGTTCCTCGATGCCGACTCCGGGCGCTGGTGGCACACGGCAGAGCGGGTGGGCTTCATGCGCATGGCACCGCCGCCTGATGGTGCACTGCCGGCGGCAGATGCGGTGATGGCGCTGAACATGCTGCGGCTGGCGGCGCGCACGGGCAGGGAACAATGGCGGCGGCTGGCCGAGCAGGCATTGGCAGCGCAGCTGAAGGCGCTGCTGAAGGGCGATGAGCTGGATCCGGGGCGGGCGACCTGGCTGCGCGCTGCCGACGTGGCACTGAACGGCGAGGATGACATGCCGCGCCATGCCGCGCGCGGGCGCGTGCGGGCCTGGGCGCAATGGCTGCCTGCCAGTGAGCAGGACACGACCACGCATCCGTTGCCTGCTGCAAGCAGCGGGGCCACGGTGGCTGATGGTTCTGCACGCGAGCAAGGGGAGGGCGGGCCGGTGCTGCGCCGGGTCTTGCGCGTGCGGGTGCAGGTGGCGAAGGGCTGGCACGTGCAGGCTGACAAGCCGGATGACCCCAGCCTCATCCCCACGCAGCTCACCGTTCTGTGGCCGCAGGGTGCCCGGCTTGTGCCACGTTATCCGCCGGCAGTGCGCAAGCGGCTGGGCTTTTCCGCTGCACCACTGAAGCTGCTGGACGGCGGCTTCGACATTGATGCCGCGCTGCACCTGCCGTCGGCAGCGCAAGTCCATTCCGCGCCGGTGGTGCTGCAATTGCAGGTGCAGGCATGCAGCAACACCATCTGCCTGCCGCCGGAGCAGCTGGCGCTGTTTTTGTCCCCGCCCGGCAGATGACGGGGTAGTTGTCGAACAAATCGGCACAGGAGGATTTCCACCGG
>JALSGQ010000126.1 GCA_026982665.1 Hyphomicrobiales bacterium
ACGCTGCCGCGCGCGCCTGCCACACCTGACATGGTGCTCCGGCCTGCCTGATCGGTGCGGTTCGACCCGATCAGATGGAAAAGCTCACGCCACAGCCGCAGGAGCTGGTGGCGTTGGGATTGTCCACCACGAAGCGCCGTGCCGCCAGCGTGTCCTCGAAGTCGATGGTGCAGCCCAGCAGAAACGGCAGGCTCTCCGGGTCTATGACCACCTTCGCGCCATGCGCCTCGACGACCTCGTCGCCATCCTCCGGCCCCTCGACGATGTCGAACTGATACTGGAAGCCGGAGCACCCTCCCCCCACCACGGCCACGCGCAGGGCTGTCTTGCCCGGTTCATCGGCAAGGATTTCACGAATGCGGTTCGCGGCGGCTTCGCTCAGCGTTATATTCGCGCTCATCGGTTGCTGATTCCTCAAGTGGTTGCAGGGGCCGGCCCAGACGCCCCCGAACGGTTTGCCATGCATTGCACCATGCACATCATCCTGCCGCGGAATGTCTGCATGCCTCAGCGTGGCGTCAACCCCCTTCCCGCGCATCGGAGGCCCCGGGCATGAGCCACGCACCCTTCGCCTCGCGCCCGCAGCACAGCCGCGGGCGTCTGCATCCGGAGCCGGATGATTCCTCGCGCTCGCCGTTTCAGCGCGACCGCGACCGCATCATCCATTCCACCGCCTTCCGCCGCCTGATGCACAAGA
This sequence comes from Hyphomicrobiales bacterium, assembly GCA_026982665.1. Classification (GTDB taxonomy): domain Bacteria; phylum Pseudomonadota; class Alphaproteobacteria; order Rhizobiales; family Aestuariivirgaceae; genus Thermopetrobacter. Next base: position 698 of record JALSGQ010000126.1, read on the forward strand.
CGCAGGTGTTCATCTCGCTCGACGGAGACCATTTCCGCACGCGCCTGACACATTCGCTGGAGGTGGCGCAGATTGCCCGCTCCATCGCCCGCGCGCTGGGGCTCGATGAAGACCTCGCGGAAGCGCTGGCGCTGGCCCACGACCTTGGCCACACGCCCTTCGGCCACGCCGGCGAGGAGGCGCTGGATGCCTGCATGCGCGATCTCGGCGGGTTCGAACACAATGCCCAGACATTGCGCATCGTTACCAGCCTGGAGCGCCGCTATGCCGCCTTCGACGGGCTGAACCTGACGTGGGAGACGCTGGAAGGGCTGGTGAAGCACAACGGCCCCCTGCTGGATGCCGAGGGGCATCCCACGGGCAAGTATCGCGCCCGGGGCATCCCGGTCGTCATCCGCCAATACGTGCGCCGGCATGACCTGGAGCTGGCCACATGGCCGTCGGCAGAGGCGCAGGTGGCGGCAGTGGCCGACGACATCGCCTACAATGCCCATGACATCGACGATGGCCTGCGCGCCGGGCTGATCGCCCCCATAGACCTTGCCGACCTGCCGCTGGCCGGGCCAATGCTGGAACAGGCGCTGAAGCTGGATCGCGACCTGGAGCAGCCGCGGCTTATCCATGAAACGGTGCGCCGCATGATCTCGGCCATGATATCCGACGTGGTGGAGCGCACGCAGCGCAAGGTGCGCAAGCTGAAGCCCGCCAGTGCCGAGGAGGTGCGGGCGCTGGGCGAGCCGCTGGTGTGCTTCTCTGCCCAGATGCAGGAGAACGTGCGGGTGCTGCAGCGCTTCCTGATGCGCCGGGTATATCGGCACGCGCGGGTAATGGATTCCATGCGTCGCGCCCAGCGCATCCTCACCGACCTGTTCGAGGCCTACATGGAAGACACGGCGCTACTGCCCGGGGAATGGCGCGCGCGGGTGGCGGCGGCGGAGCAGGATTCCCCGGAGCTGCCGGGAAAAGCGGAGCGCCTGCGGGCGCGGCTCATCTGCGACTTCATCGCCGGCATGACGGACCGCTATGCGCAGCAGCAGCACCGCAAGCTGTTTGATCTGGACCCGTTGTTCAGGTAAGCGCACATCTTGACGTGGATGCTCTCCCCTGTGTGGATGAATGCATCGCAATGCATGACGAGGAAGGCCGATGAACCTGTTTCATGAAATCGCCGGCAAGGTGGAAGATGCCCTGCAGGCGCTGGCGGCGGAAGGCATCCTGCCGGCCGATGTCGACACCGGCAACGTGAAGGTGGAGCCGCCGCGGGATCCCGAACATGGCGAGGTGAGCACCAATGCGGCGATGGTGCTGGCGAAGCAGGCGAAGATGCCGCCGCGGGAGCTGGCCGAACATGTTGCCGGCAGGCTGCGCGCCGATGCCGACCTGGCGGAAGTGGCGGTGGCAGGGCCGGGCTTCATCAACATGCGGCTGTCGCAGGTCTTCTGGAGCCGCCTGCTGGATGCCGTCCTGAGGCTGGGCGATTCCTATGGCCGCTCCGGCATTGGCGGCGGCATGAAGGTGAACGTGGAATACGTCTCCGCCAACCCCACCGGCCCGCTGCACGTGGGGCATACGCGCGGCGCGGTGTTTGGCGATGCGCTGGCCAACCTGCTGGAGGCCACCGGGCACGAGGTGGTGCGTGAATATTACATCAACGACGCCGGCGCCCAGGTGGAGGTGCTGGCGCGCTCGGTGTTCCTGCGCTACCGCGAGGCGCTGGGCGAGGACATCGGCGAGATTCCCGCAGGCCTCTACCCCGGCGAATACCTGAAGCCGGTGGGCGAGGCGCTGGCGGCGGAGCATGGCGATGCACTGCTGAAAATGGATGAGGCCGAATGGCTGCCGGTGGTGAAGGATTTCGCCATCGGGCGCATGATGGCGCTCATCCGCGATGACCTCGCGGCACTGGGCATTGCGCACGAGGTGTTCTTCTCCGAGCGCACCTTGCACGAATCGGGTGCCATCGAGGACACCATTCGCGAGCTGGAGCAGCAGGGGCTGATCTACACCGGCCAGCTGCCACCGCCGAAGGGCAAGCCGCCGGAGGACTGGGAGCCGCGCGAGCAGCTGCTGTTCAGGTCCACCGATTTCGGCGACGACATCGACCGCCCGCTGAAGAAGTCGGATGGCAGCTATACCTATTTCGCCGCCGATGTCGCCTACATCCGCGAGAAGCTGAAGCGCGGCTTTGCCGAACTCGTCTATGTGCTGGGGGCTGATCACGGCGGCTACGTGAAGCGCCTGCAGGCGGCCAATGCGGCGCTGTCCGGCGGCAAGGCGCGGCTGATTGCGCGGCTGTGCCAGCTGGTGAAGCTGTTTCGCGGCGGCGAGCCGGTGAAGATGTCCAAGCGCGCCGGCGACTTCATCACCATGCGCGAGGTGGTGGACGAGGTGGGGCCGGACGTTACCCGCTTCATGATGCTGACGCGCAACAACGACGCGCCGCTGGACTTCGACTTCGAGAAAGTCAAGGAGCAGTCGCGCGACAACCCGGTATTCTACGTGCAATATGCCCATGCGCGCATTGCCTCGGTATTCCGCAACGCCGCCGCCGAGCTGGCGTCGGAAATGGGTGGAGAAGGCATCGAAAGCCTCTTGCGGGCGGACAGCGACTCGATAAGATGGGAACTGCTGGATGATCCGGCGGAACGCATGCTGATGCGGCACGTGGGGGACTATCCCAGGGTGCTGGAGATGGCGGCGCGGGCGCACGAGCCGCATCGCGTGGCCTTCTACCTGATGGAACTGGCGGGCAGTTTTCATGCGCTGTGGAACAAGGGCAAGGAAAATCCACAATTGCGCTTCATATTGCCTGACGACCCCGGCCTCACCCGGGCGCGGCTGGCGCTGCTGGCGGCAGCGCGTCAGTGCCTGCGCAACGGCCTGCACCTGCTTGGCGTGAGGCCGGTGGAAGAAATGTGAGCAGGCCTGCCGGATCAACATCGGCATGGGGGCAAACATGGCGCATGCGGCCCAGGGCCGTGATGGCGCATCTCAACGGGGCGAAACGGCGGTATCATGGCGGAAGATCAGGACAGCAGGAACAGCGCACAGGGGGCGCACGGCGCGGCAGACAAGAAGCCGGCAAAGCATGGCGCAACAGCGGCACCGGACCCGCGTGCGCGGCTGGCCGGCAAGGTTCCGCCGCCGCCACCGCCATTGCGGCAAGGTGCAGCACCGGGTGGGAGCAACGCACAGCCGGCAAGACCTGCGCCGCGCAAGCCCGCGGCTGCCGCCCCAAAGGTGCCGCCACCACCCCCGCCTCCGCCTTCGATGCACAAACCTTCTGCAGCCGGCACGCCTGCGGGTGCGGCACCGCGCCCGCCATTGCCGCGCGTGCAGCCGGCACGGCCTGCGCCACGCATGCCGCAGCCTCCCGCGCGGCCTGCTGCAAAGCCCGCTGCACCCGGGCATGCACCGGGCCACGCAGCACCATCAGGCAATGCCGCGGCCAGCCCGCCGGCTGGCGCGGCGACGAAGCAGCCTGACGCCAATGACTTCGCCGCCCGCCTGCGGGCGCAACGCGAAGCGGCCGAACGCCTGATCAGCAAGCGTGCGACAACAGCGCCCACGCCTGCACGTGCACCTGCATCAGGGCCATCGGCAACCGCCAGGCCTGAGCCAATGGCAGCTGCGGAGCCTGCCAGCCCTCAAGCTCCAGCCGCAACGGTGAAGCCAGAGGGCACGCCTGCGGCGGCACGGCCAGTGCCGGGTGCAGCGCAGGAAAGCAGGGTCGCCACGCCAGCTACACCTGCCCCATCACCACAGCAGGCGGCAAAACCCGCCACGCCGGCCGCTCCGGCAGTGGCTTCTACACCACCGGCTCCTGCTGCTCCGGCTGCTCCGGCAGCGCCTGCAAAGGCTGCACCTGGCACCGAGGGCCAAACAGATACGCAGAAGGTATCTGCCGCCACGACCGCAGCCGCAGTCGCAGCCGCCCACGCCACAGCGGCACAGGCAAGGCCGGCGGCAGCCACTCCTGCACAAGGCGGAGCACAAGCCGCCAGCAAGGCCCCTGCCACGCAGGCGGATGCGCAGCCCGCGGAGGCTGCACAACAGCATGACGCGGCACACCACCCGGCCCCTGCGGCGGCTGCTCCGGCCTCTTCATCGCCTACGCAGGCAGATGACCTGTTGGGCCGGCCGCCAGTGGAAGAGGCAACGGCCATCCCGACTGCCCCTCCGGCTTCGCCAGCCGCCAGCCCGGCCGGTGTGCAGCCACAACATGCCGCAGGGGAGGTGCCACCACATCATGCTGCGCAGCCAGCCCCCGAGGCGGTTGCGCCGCAGGCCGCACCGGTGAATGATCCATATGCCGATGTCTATGCCGACCTGCAGCAACATCATGAACCGCGCAGGACATCCATCTGGCTGCTGGTGGCGCTGTTCCTGCTCATTGCCGTGCTGGCGGCGGCTGCCGTCTTCCTGCTCTTCCGTACCGGGCTGCTCGGTGGCGGGCAGACGGGTGGCAACGTACCGGTGATCGAGGCTCCCGCCACGCCGGAGAAGGCAAGGCCGCAGGAGACGCAGGATGCACCAGCTGCCGTGCAGCAGCGCCGCCGCAAGCTCATCTATGACCGCATAACCGACGAGGATGCCGCACCCGGCAACGCACCGGCACAGCCTCCGGCCAATGCGCCACGCCCACCGGCTGCCACGCCCACCCCGGCACCGCCGCCGCTGCCGCCGCCTCCATCGCTGGGCGATGATCAGGGCAAGATGGCACCGTCTGCCCCCAATCATCGCGCCACGCCAGGCGACACAGGAGCACAACGCACTGCCCGTGCCTCTGCGGGTGCTCCCGCGGATGGCGGGGCAGCGGCCCTGCAGGCTGGCGGTGAAGAGCTGCGCACCGCCGTCAACCGCTTCATGCGCTCTGCCTCCGGCAGCGCCGCAACGGCAAATGCTGGCAAGCCTGTCAGCGTTTCCCCTGCCGGCGCTGCTGCTGACAAGGCAGGAAGCAGTGCTCCCACGGCCATGACCGCCAACAGCAACGCGCGCCGTGCGCTGCAGGTGGCCACCAGCGAGCTGAGCGCCACCACCCGTGCCTTTGCCAACCGCATCGCTTCCGCCGAAGCCGCAAATGCAGGCGCTGGCACGAACAGGGAAGGGAACGGAACCACGGGCATTGCCACCGCGCCCGCCACGGCATCCACGTCGCGGATAACGCAGAAAGCGCAGCAGCCACGGGATGGCCAAACCGTCCCCAATACCGTCAAGAGGGAAACGCAGCAGCGCAAGGCAGTGAAACGGGCTGTGGTTCCCCTGCCTCCGCGCAAACCGCGGCCAGCCGCTGCACGCAAGGTCGCGCGCGCAGCAGCGCCTGCCACGCCCGCCAGGGCGCGTAACACGCCGCCTGCGGCTCGCCCGGCGAATGGTGGCCCCATCCCGCTGCCCGGCGCGGTGCCGAATGTTGCCGCTGCGGCTCCGGCTCCTGCCGTTACTGCCACGGTGCCTGCTGCCACGCCAATGCCACCGGCACGCGCAGCCGCACCTGCCGATGCACGCGCTGCCGGACCAACGCCAATTGTTCCCACCCCCACGCCACGCAAGCGCACGAACTTCAACAGTGCCCGGCTGGCCAATGCGGCAACGGCCGCACAGGGCGCGCCAACGCCTGTTGCACCGGTGGCTGAGCCTGCACGCGCTGCTCTTCCTCGCACAGCAGCATCAACAGCACCACAACCGGCAGCGCGTAGCGGCAATCCCGTCCGTGTTGCCGCACTGCCGCAGCAGCGCCGGGTGGCTGCACCACCGCGCAACCCCGCGCCTGCAAGGAGCAATGCCGCCACCCGTGGTGGCTACGTGGTGCAGCTCGCCGCCTTTCGCTCCCAGCAGGATGCGCAGCGTGCGTGGCAGCGCATTCGCGCCCGGCATGGCAACCTGCTGAACGGCCTGCAACCCGTCATCACCCGCAAGGATCTCGGCACTGCCGGCACCTTCTATCGCCTCAGCGTCGCCCCCCTGCCCTCGCGGCAGGCGGCCAGTCGCCTGTGCCAGCGGCTGATTGCCCGCGGCGAGCCTGACTGCCTCATTCGCCGGCGCTGATGCTGATGGCGGCTGCAACATGACGATTGCCATCAGCGATGGCGGGATGCCCACCTCCATGCGCCCGGGCAGCGCCAACCATCTTTCGCCTCACAGGAGGCTTTCGTCATACTCGGCAAAATCAGTATCTTGCACCAATAACTTCACATACCGGGGGAAACATGAAAGCATTCATCTGCAGCTGTGCCGGCACGCAATTGTCGGAAGCGGAGCGCACCTTCTTTCGTGAGGCGCGCCCCTTCGGCTTCATCCTGTTCGCCCGCAATATCGACAATCCGCAGCAGGTGCGCGACCTCGTCGAAGACTTCCGTACCTGCGTGGATCGACCCGACGCACCGGTGTTCATCGACCAGGAAGGCGGCCGCGTGCAGCGCCTGCGCCCGCCGCATTGGCGCGCCTATCCTCCGGCGGCGCGTTACGGCACCTTGTTCGACCATGATCCGCTGGCAGCACTGCGCGCCTGCCGCAACGTGCATCGTTTGCTGGCCCGCGAGCTGAAGCAGCTGGGCATCAATGCCGACTGCCTGCCGGTGCTGGACGTGCCGGTGCCGGGCAGCCACGAGATCATCGGAGATCGCGCCTTTCATGATTCGCCACAGACAGCGGCGCTGCTGGCATCCACCGCCATCGCCGGCCTGCGGGCCGAGGGCGTGGCCCCGGTCATCAAGCACATTCCCGGCCACGGCCGCGCCGGGGCCGACAGCCACGAGGAACTGCCAGTGGTCGATGCCTCGCTGAATGAACTGCGCGCGCATGATTTCCTGCCCTTCGCCGCGCTGGCCGATGCGCCAATGGCAATGACCGCGCATGTCATCTACAGCGCCATCGATGCACGCCGGCCAGCCACGACATCAGCCATCGTCATCCAGGACATCATCCGTGGCGAACTGGGCTTTGACGGGCTGCTGATGAGCGACGACCTGAACATGCAGGCATTGAGCGGCCCGCTGGGCCGGCGCGCCGAGATGGCGCTTGCGGCTGGCTGCGATGTTGTCCTGCATTGCTCCGGCAGGCTGGAGGAAATGCGCGAGGTTGCCGCCGCCTGTCCGGAGCTGGGCGGCGATGCCCTGCCCCGCGCCAATGAGGCCATGCGCGCGGCCAATGCGCAGCCGCAGCCCTTCCCGGACATGAAGCAGGCGGAGGAATGGCTGGCGCGCCTGCTGGTGGATGCCTCCTCCTGATGCCTCTCTGGCATCCCGGCAGGTCCATGCTGCATGCCCCCGGCGAGTGGCCGGAAGAGATGCCTTCCTGCCAGCAGCCAGCCGACTTGAGCCACCGCCTCCGGCAGCAACGCGCGCATTGCCACAGAAAGTGGCCCGCGCCTGCATGACGCTGGCGCGGGCCGGCCTGTGCTGGCGTACCGGGGGCATATGCACCAGACAGGCATTCACATGTGAGCACATTCTGCGCGCAGATGCGAGTCATCATGTGCATATGGTCAACAGAAATCCATGCCGGCGTTGAAAAATCGATCCCGCATGCTCCCTTGCCACCCGCAGGCATACACCACCTGCCCGTTGCCACCCGGCACGCTTCCCGGGCCGGAAACCACGGCAGGCATATTCGATGCAGGCAATTTACCATTTGTTGGCATCTCCTTAGCCCGCCGTTAAGCCTGAACGGATAGCTTCATCCGCGTTGGAAGTGAGTTGCGTAACCTCTCGCAGCAAGCCGGGCCGCCGGGGGCATGTTCCAATACGGCCCGGCTCCGGGAGGCCCGTGTAAACCAGAAAGAACGCCGATGGGGCATGACCTTCATCCAGGGTTTCCCTCATCGGCGTTCTGGATGGTTTTTCCGGCACCCTTCCCATGTGCAGAAGCCCGGCAAGCGCGGCAGACTGCACGGGAGCAGCGCATCGAACACGGGCGGATGACATGCCTTCCGGCACTCCCAGCAGACCCGGCATGCCGTTCAACCAGATGACGGCGCATGCGCACCGGCCTGCGCATTCGGCCCTGTTGCGCTGGCCCACGGTGGCGGACATGCAGGCCGCGCTGCTGTGGATCTTCATCGCCTCCGGCTGGTTCGTGGTGGTGGAGCCGGCTCCTTACGAATTCCTGTTCGTGCTCACCTTCGCCCTGTTCCTGCCCGGCGGGCTGGTGGCCAGCGTCTTCACCGCGCCGATGATCATCTTTCTCATCCTCTACAACATCGGCGGATTCTTGAGCTCCGCACAACTGGCATCGCTGCCGCCACACGTTGCCGAAAAGGCCAACCGTTTCGTCTTCATCTCCAGCTACATGGCGGCGACCTCCCTGTTCTTCGCCATGGCCGCCACGGCGCGGCCGGAGCGCATCGCCGGCATCGTGCGCCATGCCTGGATCGTTGCCGGCGTCATTGCCGCCACGCTGGGCATGATCGGCTATTTCGACATCGCCGGCATGGGGGCGAAATGGGCTCCCATCCAGCGCGCGCAAGGCACGTTCAAGGACCCCAACGTGCTCTCCACCTTCCTCGTGGCCCCGGCGATATTCCTGGCGCAGGACTTCATGCTGGGCAATGCCCGCCACCCGTGGCTGCGCGGCGCAGCCCTGCTCGTCATCCTTGGTGGCATCTTCCTGGCCTTCTCGCGCGGGGCATGGGCGGTTACCGTCGGCAGCATGCTGCTGCTGGCGCTGTTCACCTTCATCACCACCACGCGCACCTCCTTGCGCCGGCGCATCGTGATGATGGCGGCGCTGCTGACGGTGCTGGGTGCGGTGCTGCTGGTAGCGCTGCTGTCGGTGCCGGCAGTGCGGGAAATGTTTGCCGAGCGATTCACCCTGTTCAAGGACTACGATGCCGGAGAAACCGGGCGCTTTGCCCGCCAGCTGCGCTCCATCCCCATGCTGCTGGAGCGGCCGCTGGGGTTTGGTCCCTTCGGGTTCAGCGAAATCTTCGGCGAGGACCCGCACAACGTCTATATCAACGCCTTCTCTGCCTACGGCTGGCTGGGCGGCATCTCCTACCTGCTGCTGACCTTCGCCACCATTGCCATCGGCCTGCGTGCCATGCTGATTCCCACGCCGTGGCGGCGGCATGTCATTGCCTTCTTCGCCCCGCTGCTGATGCTCATCCTGCAGGGCATGCAGATCGATACCGACCACTGGCGGCACTTCTACCTGTTGCTTGGCATGGTGTGGGGGCTGTATGCAGCCAGTGAACTGTGGCTGCAACGCCAGCGCCGCCAGCACCACCAGCATCTGCAGCGCGGCGCAGCACCGCACATGACAGGCACGAGGGCATCCCATGAGCAACGACAACCGCCACCACAAGGCTGAAGGCAGCCCTTCCCTGCTGCCGGTGGACGATGCGCTCAAGCGTATCCTCGAGGACGTCAGGCCGCTGGATGCGGAAGAGGTTCCGCTTGCCGCTGCCACCGGGCGCATCCTCGCCGAGCCGCTTGCGGCCAGCCGCGACATGCCACCGTTCGATGCCTCGTCCATGGACGGCTATGCCGTGCGCGCAAAGGACGTGCGGCAGGTGCCGGTGGAACTGCGGGTGATCGCCGAGGCCGCCGCCGGGCATGGTGTTGACGTTGAAGTCGGCGCGGGCGAGGCGGTGCGCATCTTCACCGGCTCGCCGTTGCCGAAGGGGGCAGACTGCATCATCATCCAGGAAAACACCGAGCGTGAAGGAGACGTGGTGCGGGTGCTGCAGCCGGGGGTGCGCGGGCGTTTCATCCGCGAGCGCGGCATGGATTATCGCGCCGGGGAAACCCTGCTGCAGCCGGGCACGAAGCTGGGGGCGCGGCAGATCAACCTTGCCGCCTCGCTGAACTTTCCCGTGCTGCCGGTGCGCCGCAAGCCGCGCATCGCCATTCTCGCCACCGGGGACGAACTGGTGCTGCCGGGGCAGGAACCGGGGCCGGATCAGATCATTGCCTCCAACAGCTTCGGCCTTGCCGCCTTCATCGAGCAGCATGGCGGCGAGCCCGTGGACCTGGGCCTGCAACCGGATGACGTGAATGCCATTGCGGAAGCCATCGAGCGCGGGGCAGAAGCGGATGTGCTCATCAGTATCGGTGGCGCGTCGGTGGGGGATTACGACTTCGTCGGCACGGCCTTCGACAAGCTCGGCATCGCGCGCGACTTCTGGCGCATCGCCATGCGCCCCGGCAAGCCGCTGATGTTCGCCCGCCGGGGGAAGCAGCGCATCCTGGGGCTGCCGGGCAATCCCGTCTCGGCGCTGGTGTGCTCCTTCGTCTTCCTGCGGCCGCTGATGGCGGCGCTGCTTGGCACCGACATGCCCCTGCCGCGGCAGATGGCGGTGCTGGGCGCGGACCTGCCGGAAAACGACCTGCGGCAGGATTACCTGCGCGTGCGCCTGCAATGGCCGCAAGAGGGCACGGAGCAGGCCGATGCGCCCGACGTGCGCCGTCTGCTGCCTGTTGCCCTGCCCTTCTCGCGGCAGGACAGCGCCATGCTGCGCCGGCTGGTGGAGGCCGATGCGCTGCTGGTGCGTCCACCCTTTGCTCCGCCGCTGGCCAAAGGAACGCTGGTGGAGGTATTGCGCATCGACTTCTGACTTAAGCCGCCATTAACCACATGCGGGCATATGGTATGGGGTGGCGGCTGCCGCGCCTGTTGCGTTGAACCTGCATGTTCCGGTGGAGCAAACGACCCCATGCGCATGCCCCCCTTGAGGCCCGTTGTCTTCATGCTGCTGCTGGCGGCCTACGGCCTGCTGGCGTGGCATGCGCTGCATGGCAAGCGCTCGCTGGAATACCAGGCGCAGGTGCGCGAGAAGCTGCGGCTGGCGCAGGAGGAAAACGACGATGCCCGCCTGCGCCGCGAGGAGCTGCAGCGCCGCGTCGCCCGCCTGCGCGAGGAAACGCTGGACATGGACGTGCTGGACGAGGAAGCGCGCCGCCAGCTGGGCTACATCGCAGAGGACGAGGTGCTGGTGCTGCCGGCCGAGTAACGGAAACCGGCAGCAACCGCCACCTTCAGCCCCCCAGCCATCTCCTTCAGTTTCCATCCCCTCCGGCTGCCGGCACCGCCTCGATGATGACCACCGCCAGCGCGTGCCGGCGCTCGTCCGACAATGTCAGGTGCAATCGTGGCTGATGCCCCGCCGGCAGCAGCGCCTGCAACCGCTCTTCTGCCGCGGCATGCAGGTGCAGCCGTGGCGCGCCCAGTGCATCGTTGCGCACCTCCACGTCCACCCAGCGAATACCGTGGCGAAAGCCGCAACCCAGCGCCTTCACCGCAGCTTCCTTTGCGGCAAAGCGCTTGGCCAGTGCTGCCACCATGCCCTGCCCCTGCCGCCCGGCCGCCAGCGCCTGTTCCGGTTCGCAAAAGACGCGCCGCAGGAAACGCTCACCGTGGCGCTTCAGCATCTGCTCGATGCGGGCAATGTCCACGATGTCGCTGCCCAGCCCGATGATCATCCTCACCCTCTCCCGCTTGCGCCCCTCGTTTCACCAATCTCGCCCCTGCCCCTTGTGTGCGGCAACGGCATGCGCCATGTAAAGAGCAAAGGCATGGCGATGGCCGTCATGACATTGACAGGAAAGAAGCATTGAGCAGGAATACCTCCCAACCCAAGGCAAGAAAGAAGAAGAACACGGCAAAACCCAAACGTGCCGGCCATCTGCCCACCGAGGCGGAAATTCTCGACTACATCCGGACTTCCGAGCGCAAGGTGGGCAAGCGCGAGATTGCGCGCGCCTTCGGCCTGAAGGGAGATGCCCGCATTGCGCTGAAGGAACGCCTGCGCGACATGGCCAGCCGCGGCCTGCTGGACAGGCGGGCGAAATCCTATGCCGTGGCCGGCGAGCTGCCGAAGGTGGCGGTGCTGGATGTCATCGGCCCCGATGACGAGGGCGAGCTGATCGCCCGGCCTTCCGTGTGGGACGAGGACGAGCAGGGCCCGCCGCCGACGGTGCTGCTGCTGAACGAGGGCCGCCCGGCGCGCTCGGCGCGCGGTGCAGACAAGCTGCCCGGTGCGGGTGATCGCGTGCTGGCGCGCATCCGCCCGGCGGATGATGCCCTGCCTTACCCCTACACCGCGCAGGTCATCCGCCGGCTGGATCACGCGGCGGACGAGATCCTCGGCGTGTTCGAGCGCGGGCCGGATGGCGGCGGCTGGCTGCAACCGGTGGAGCGCAAGGGCAAGAAGGTGCCCATCCTGGTGAAGCCCGGCGATGCGCTGGATGCCGTTGATGGCGAGCTGGTGCGGGCGGAAGTCAGGCGCGACAAACGCCGCGGCCTGATGTGGGCGCGGGTGAAGGAGCGCCTGGGCGATGTGGGAGATCAGCGCAACATCTCGCTGATTGCCATTCACGAGCAGGGCATCCGCGAGCACTTCCCCGACGAGGTGCTGGCCGAGGTGGAGAAGCTGGGGCCGTGGATCGAGGAAGGGCGGCGCGACATTCGCGACATTCCGCTGGTTACCATCGACCCGCCCGATGCCCGCGACCATGACGATGCCGTGTGGGCCGCGCCCGATGACGACCCGGCCAACGAGGGGGGCTTCAAGGTCATCGTCGCCATTGCCGATGTCTCGGCCTACGTGCGCCCCGGCACGGCGCTGGACGCGGAGGCGCGGCTGCGCGGCAACTCCACCTATTTCCCCGACCGCGTGGTGCCGATGCTGCCCGAGCGCATCTCCAACGACCTGTGTTCCTTGCGCGAGGGCGAGGACAGGCCGGCGCTGGCCTGCTTCATGACCTTCGATGCCGAGGGCAACCGCATCCGCCACCGCTTCGAGCGCGTCATCATGCGCTCTGCCGCCTTCCTCTCCTACGAGCAGGCGCAGGCCGCCATCGACGGCCATCCTGACGAGGTAACGGAACCGCTGCTGGAACCGGTGCTGAAACCCCTGTGGGCGGCCTACGAGGTGCTGATGAAGGGGCGCGCGCGCCGCCAGCCGCTGGAGCTGGACGTGCCGGAGCGCAAGCTGGTGCTGGACGCCACCGGGCTGATCGAGCGGGTGGTAACGCCGGTGCGGCTGGATGCGCACAAGCTCATCGAGGAGATGATGATCCAGGCCAACGTCTGCGCGGCGGAAACATTGGAAAAGCGCGGCAGCCCCCTCATCTACCGCGTGCATGACGCCCCGGCACCGGAAAAGGTGGCGGCGCTGCAGGAGTTCCTGAAGACGCTGGGGCTGTCCGCCCCACTGGGCCAGCGGCCGAAGCCGATGCACTTCAACCGCATCCTGCAGCAGGTGAAGGGCAAGGAATTCGAGCACGTGGTCAACGAGGTGGTGCTGCGCACCCAGAGCCAGGCCGTCTATGACACGGAAAACATCGGGCATTTCGGCCTCAACCTCACGCACTATGCGCACTTCACCTCGCCCATCCGCCGCTATGCCGACCTCATCGTGCACCGGGCGCTGGTGAAGGCGCTGAAGCTGGGCGGCAGCGACGGGCGCGACGGCCTGTCGGCAGAAGACATCGAGCGGCTGGACGAAACGGCGGAGCTGATCTCGGCGGCAGAGCGCCGCTCCATGCAGGCGGAGCGCGACACCGTGGCGCGGCTGATGGCGGCGCACATGGCCGAGCGCACCGGCGCGGTGTTTCAGGCGCGCATCTCCGGCGTTACCCGCGCCGGGCTGTTCGTGGCGCTGCTGGAAAACGGCGCGGACGGCTTCATTCCCATCCGCACGCTGGGTGATGACTATTTCATCCACGACGAGAAGAACTTCGCGCTGGTGGGGCGGCACACGGGGCTGACCTATCGTCTGGGCGATGCGGTAGAAGTGCGGCTGGTGGAGGCAGCTCCGGTGGCCGGTGGCCTGCGCTTCGAGCTGGTTTCCGGCGGCAGGCCGCGCCCTGGCCGCAATCCAAATGGGCGCGGCGGCAACAGCATGCGCACCCAGCCCCGCAAGAAACGCAACAAGGCAAACTCCGGCAAGAAGCGCCGCGCAGCGACATCTGGCAGACGATCCCGGCCCTGATTCATCAGGCCCGGCATCGCAACAGGAGGGAGGCACCATGAAGATCATCTCAAGCCGCATCGCCCTTGGCATTGCACTGTGCCTGCCGCTGCTGGGCAATGCCCTGCCCGGTGCAAGCCCGACATGGGCAGATGACCAGCAGGCATCAACAACCGCCACCACGCACGCCACCACGAAGACGCAACAGGGCTGGCGCATTCCGGCCCGTATCCTGCCACCGCCTGCGGATGCCAGCGAGGCGCTGCGCAAGGCCATTGCCGCCATGCCGGCACCGGACATCGATGCCGTGCTGAAGGCCACCCCCGGGAACCGCGAACAATGGCTGGCACTCATCCGCCAGAATGACGAGCAGGTGAAGAAAGGCGTGGAGCGCCTGCAGCGCAAATATGGCGTCAGCATCGAGGAAGGCAGCATCGCAGGAGTCCGGGTGTTCACGGTAACGCCACGGAAGATCAATGATGAGAACCGTGATCGCCTGTTCCTGCACGTGCATGGTGGTGCCTACATCCTCAATGGTGGCCGCGCCGCCCTGAGCGAACCCATCCTCTATGCGGCACACCTGGGCATAAGGGTCATCACCATCGACTATCGCATGCCGCCGGATCACCCCTTCCCGGCGGCGCTGGAGGATGCCTCTGCCGTTTATGCCGCGCTGCTGAAGCAGCATGCGCCGGAGAAGATCCTCATGGGTGGCACCTCTGCCGGGGCCGGGCTGGTGCTGGCCACGGTGCTGGAAATGAAGAAGAAGGGAACGCCTCTGCCTGGCGCGCTGTTCCTTGGCACGCCGTGGGCAGACCTGACCAAGACCGGCGACAGCTTCTTCATCAATGAGGGCATCGACCACACCCTCGTTACCTACGATGGCGTGCTGGAGGGTGCCGCCCGCCTGTATGCCAACGGGCACGACCTGCGTGATGCGCGCCTCTCGCCCATCTACGGCGACCTTGCCGGCCTGCCGCCGGTATTCCTGGTAACCGGCACGCGCGACCTGTTCCTCAGCATCGTCGCCCGCCTGCACCGCAAGCTGCGCAAGGCCGGTGTTGCTGCAGACTTGCACGTGGTGGAAGGCTTTGCGCATGGCGATTACATCGGCCTTTCCGATACCCCCGAGGCAAGAGAAATATATGATGAGCTGCATACCTTCATCATGCGCACCCTGAAATAATGATCGCCTCTTGTCGGAGAAGGCCCATGCAGGAGAATGCTTCATCAGGTGCTCTCCCGAATGCTTTCCAGCTGCCCGCTGATGATGACGCGGCGCTGCTGCAGGTGCTGGCCACGCAGGCGCTGGCAGCCGGATGGGCGGCGTTCGATGAAGTGCTCGGTGGTGTCGCACGTGATGGACAAGGTGCCTGCGGTGGGCAAGGTGGCGGAAAGGACGATGGTGCCAGGCTGCGCGGCAAGGCGGCACAGGCTTTCGGCCATGCTGCCGTGCAGCGGGTGGAAGAGCTGTTGCAGCGTTCCGGGCGCCCCATGCTGCTGCTGCACGATGGTGCCCCCCGGCGCATTGGCCGTGGTGCGCCACTGGGGCGCATCATCCTGACGCCGGTGGATGACTTGGCCGCCCTTGCGCGCGGCCTGCCCTTCTCGGCCCTTGCGCACATGGCGCTGGTCATGG
The DNA here is from genome assembly GCA_026982665.1 of Hyphomicrobiales bacterium. GTDB lineage: Bacteria > Pseudomonadota > Alphaproteobacteria > Rhizobiales > Aestuariivirgaceae > Thermopetrobacter. The sequence continues at coordinate 16,246 of JALSGQ010000126.1, forward strand.
CACCGGCGGCCGGCCCCTTGAGCGCCGCTGCCGTGCGCGCGGCGCTGGTGCAGCCGCTGATGCAGGCAGATGACACCTGCTTTCTGCTGCGCCGGGGCAAGCCGCTGATGTCATGCGAAGGCATGCCCGGGAAATCGGCACGGCAGGTGCAGCCGCAAGCGCAGGCACAACACGATGCATCATCAGCCTGCCGCGAGCGTGCCGAGGTGCCCTTGCAGGTTTCCTCCGCTTCCTCGCTGGCCGATGCCGCCATTGCCGTCAACCTCACCGGCCATGCGCCCGGCAGGGCACTGGCGGAAGTCATCGGCTCGGCGCGCGAGGTGCTGGCCTCGAACAGCACCAGTGCGGCATTGCTGGCACTGGCGCGCGGGCAGGTGGATGTGTGCATCGACATGCGCGGAACCTTGAGCGCCCGCGACTGGCTGGCAGGCGCGGCGCTGGCACGGGCCGCGGGCGCGGTCATCATGCTGCTGGACGATGCGCTGGAGCAGGCCAACGCACCCGGCAACCTGATGCAGCGCCGCGGCATCATCGCCGCCGCCAGCCGACCGTTGCTGGAAGAGGTGCTGGCGGCATTGCGCCGCACATGGCTGTAGGGCCTGCTTTCGACGAACTGTCCGGGAAACAGCGCCGCATGGGAGAATGCGCACATGCAAAGGCAGGATGACAACAAGCCGGCCACAAGGCCGGAGCCCGGGTTGGGGCTGGCGCTGGGCGGCGGGGCGGCGCGCGGGCTGGCGCACATCGTGGTGCTGGAGGTGCTGGACGAGCTGGGCGTGCGCCCGGCAATGATTGCCGGAGCCTCCATGGGGGCAATGGTGGGCGCGGCCTATGCCGGCGGCATGGCAGCAAGGGACATTCGCGAGCACGTGCTGCAGGTGCTGGGCAAGCCGGCAGAACTGGCGCGGCGGCTGCTGGGCATGGGCAGCAGCGAAACCAGCCTGTTCTCGCTGCTGAACTTCTCCATCTCGCGCGGCGTGATGATAGACGGACTGGCCCTGCTGGAGGCCTTCATGCCGCCACAGGTGCCGGAGCTGCTGGAAGAACTGCCCGTGCGGATGCTCATCAGCGCCACCGACTTCTACGGGGTTGAAGAAGTCGTGTTCCGCTCCGGCCCGGTGCGTGAGGCCGTGGCGGCCTCCATTGCCATTCCGGCGGTGATCGCCGCGCCACGGGTGAACGAACGGCTGCTGGTGGACGGGGCCATCGTCAACCCGGTGCCGTTCGACCTGCTGCAACAGGCCGGCTGCCGGCCGGTCATCGCGGTGGAGGTAACCGGCCGGCCAATGCCGCGGCTGAAGGCCGATGGCAGCATGCGCAAGCCGGGGATGACAGACCTCGGCATTGGCGCGATGCAGATCATGCAGCTGAAGCTGGCGGCCCTGAAACGTGCCAGCAGCCCGCCGGAATTGTGGATAGATCCGCCGCTCGATGACTACCGCGCCTACGACTTCCTGAAAGCACGCGAAATCCTCGAACGGGCCGATGCCATGCGCGACGCCATCCGCCACCACGTGGATCGCCTGCTGGAAGCCGGCGAAACCGGCGTGGTGGACAGCCCCCTGCCCCCGGTGGCGGATGCTCCCTGAAGCCACACAGAACACGGAAGCAGGCGGAGCAGAAAAGGCAAAAGACGAGCCTCTTCCTGCTACAGGTCCTGCACCGTCTCTCGTATGAGCAGGCGCACCACCTCGCGCGCCGCTTCATGCTCATCCGCGCCCTGCTCCCGCGCCTGCCCGTAGGCGGCGCGTTGCCGGTCGGCGCTGGTGCCGCGTTCCAGGATGCGCGCGGCATGCGCCAGCTGGCGCGTGCAATCCAGGGCCTCGGCATCCTCTCTCACCAGCTCCTGCAGCTCCGCCAGCAGTTCGGCATAGGCCACCGCCTCGCCACGGCCGAAGTCGATGAGACTGCCGTGCACCCCGTAGCGCTGTGCCCGCCAGCGGTTCTCGTCGATGAGAAAGCGGTCATACCGCCGCCAGCGCTGGTTGTTGCGGCGCAGGCGGTAGAGCATGCGCACCAGCGACTGCACCATGGCGGCGATGGCGGCGGTGTCGTCCAGCAGGGTGCAGACATCGCAGATGCGCGTTTCCAGCGTGGGAAAGCGGGCGGAGGGGCGCAGGTCCCACCAGATCTTCGTGCCGTCCTCGATGACGCCGGCATTCACCAGCACTTCCACGGCACGCTGGTATTCCCCCCAGCTCTCGAACTGCGGTGGCAGGCCGGTGCGCGGCAGGGTGTCGAACACCGTCAGGCGATAGCTGTTCAGCCCCATGTCGTGCCCCTGCCAGAACGGCGAGGAAGTGGACAGCGCCAGCAGATGCGGCAGGAAGTAGGAAAGCTGGTTGAAGATGTCGATGCGCAGGTCATCCGGCGCAATGCCCACATGCACGTGCATGCCGCAGATGAGCAGCCGCCTTCCCACGCCCTGCAGGTCTTCCGCCAGTTGCAGGTAGCGCGGCTTTTCGGTGAAGCGCATGCGCGACCAGTCGGCAAACGGGTGGGTGGAGGCGGCTATCAGCGCCAGGCCGTGCTCTGCGGCAATGCGCGCCAGCGTGGCGCGCAGGTGCGCCAGCTCCGCCCGTGCCTCGCCCACCGTGCGGCAGACGCTGGTTTCCACCTCTATCTGACATTGCAGGAACTCCGGCGACACGTGCCCGGCCAGCTCGCGCTCGGCCTGCTCCATCAGCCCTGCCGGCGCTTCCTCCACCAGGTCCAGCGTGTCCTGCCGCACCAGCAGGTATTCTTCCTCGATGCCGATGGTGAAATCGGGGTGCTGATCCGGCATGGTGTGCTCCTGCATGGGAGTTGTGGACAGGGCAATGCCCCTTCTGCAGGCCGGAGCATGGCAAAGCGGGGGCGTTTTTGCAATTTGCCGCCCTGCTGCTGCGACAATGAGGGGCACGCCGGCCGCACAGGATCCACACCAAGGGCCGCGACGCGGCCAATTACGCCATGCTGCTGCGAGCCTGCCGGCTCAGCGGCGCACCGCCATGCGGATGGGGCCTTCGGCACGACCGTGGATGAACTGATCGACGTATGCGTTGCCGGAGTTCTCCAGCCTTTCCACCGGCCCGTGCCAGATGATGCGCCCCTGGTGGATCATCGCCACCTCGTCGGCAATGCGCCGGACCGAGTTCATGTCATGGGTGATGGTGATGGCGGTGGCCCCCACCTGCCTTACCGTGCGCACGATCAGCTCGTCGATGACTGCCGCCATGATGGGATCCAGCCCCGTGGTCGGTTCGTCGAAGAGAATGATCTCCGGCTCGTGCGCAATGGCGCGGGCCAGCCCCACGCGCTTCTGCATGCCGCCGGAAAGCTCTGCCGGATACAGATCCGCCACCTGCTCCGGCAGCCCCACCTGCGCCAGCTTCTCCAGCGCCACCTCGCGCGCCTTGCGCCGCGCCATGCCGCGCCCCTGGATGAGGCCGAAGGCAACATTCTCCCACACGGGCAGCGAATCGAACAGTGCCGCGCCCTGGAACAGCATGCCGAACTTCGCCATCAGCGCCTCGCGTGCCCGCCCCTGCAGCCGTGCCGTGTCCTCGCCGTCGATGACGATCTCGCCGCTGTCGGCCGCAAGCAGGCCAATGATGCACTTGATGAGCACCGACTTGCCGGTGCCCGACCCGCCGATGATGACCAGCGAGGAACGCCGGCGAACGTCCAGGTCAACGCCGTCCAGCACCACCTTCGGCCCGAAGCGCTTCTTCAGGCCGCGCACGCTGATGTGGATGCCAGATGCTGCATCACCCTGCCCTGCCGGTGTCTGCATGCCCGTCTCCCTCAATCGGCGAACAGCGTGGCGGTGAGCACGTAGTTGGCGGCAAGGATGAGAATGGAGGCCGACACCACCGCATTGGTGGTGGCCCGGCCCACGCCCTGCGCGCCGCCGCGCGAATGAAAACCGTGGTAACAGCCCATCAGGGCGATGATGAAACCGAACACCGCCGCCTTGATCAGGCCGGAGGTTACGTCTTCCAGCTTGAGGAAGTTCACCGTGTTGGCGAGGTATGAACCGGCGTTGAACCCCAGCTTCTGCGTGCCCACCACGAAACCGCCCATGATGCCGATGATGTCTGCCACCAGCACCAGCAGCGGCAGGGTAATGACGCCTGCCAGCAGGCGCGGGCCGACGAGGTATTTCATCGGATGGGTGGCCAGCGTGCGCAGGGCGTCGAGCTGTTCCGTTACCTTCATGGTGCCGATTTCCGCGGCAATGGCGGCGGAAACGCGCCCGGCCATCATCAGCCCGGCCAGCACCGGCCCCAGCTCCCGCGCAATGCCCAGCGCCACGATGGAAGATACCAGGTTCTCGGCATTGAAGCGGCTGGAGCCTATGTAGATCTGCAGCGCCAGCACACCGCCGGTGAAGAAGGCCGTCAACCCGATGACGGGCAGCGAATGGTAGCCCATGCGCAGCATCTGGACGAGCAGCTGGCGCGGATAGTAGCGCGGCAGCAGGCCGATGACGAGGGCATCGCGCAGGAACAGCGCCAGCCGGCCGATCTCGGCCAGCAGGTGCAGCACCGCCCGTCCGATGTGTGCCAACGGATTCACCCCCCGCTCCCCTTCTTCCTTCCTGCGCTGAAGCGCACCGCCCACCACCCCGCTCCCCCGCCCGACCACCCGGACATGGCCTGCAAGGCGGTCAGGCTGGGGCGCGGGGCACCTTGGTTTCTGCGCTGAAGCGCGTCGCTCCGGCCTGCTCCTCAAGCCGGTGTGTAAAGGCGTGTAAAGCGCTGGCCGAGGCTTGTCAAAATCTCGTAGGGGATGGTGCTGGCCCAGCGTGCCATTTCATCCACGCTGATGTGGCTGCCGAGAATCTCCGCCCGCATGCCGCGCTCCAGGGAATCTGCCGGAATGTGGCTGACATCCACCGCCAGCAGGTCCATGGACACGCGCCCTGCATAGGGCGCGAACTGCCCGGCGATGAACACCTGCGCCGTGCCCTCCGCGCTGGAGGAAAGGCAGCGGCAGATGCCATCGGCATAGCCTACCCCGAGAATGGCGATGCGCGAATCGGCCCTTGCCCGCCAGCTGGCACCATAGCCCACCGTCTCGCCCTTCTTCACCTCGCGCACCTGCAGCACCGTGGCATACAACGACACCACCGGCTGCATGGGGTTGGGGCGGTCGGAAAACGGATTGCCGCCATAAAGGGCAATGCCGGGGCGCAGCACGTCCTGCCGCCACTGTGGCCACGCCAGCGCCGCAGCGGAATTGGCCAGCGAGGTGGGCACACCATCGAACAGGGCCGCAATTTCCTCGAACAGCGCATGCTGGCGCGTGTTCATCTCGTGCCCCGGCGTGTCGGCGCAGGCCAGGTGGCTCATCAGCAGTTGCGGACGAAAGCACTCCAGCAGCTCCCGCCGCTGTGCCAGCCGCCGGGCATCTGCGGGCGGCAGGCCCAGGCGGTTCATGCCCGTGTCCACGTGCAATGCCGCCGGCAGGCGCAGCTCCCTGCGCCTGCAATAAGCTGCCCATTCCTCCACCTCGGCCATGTCGTTGAGCACCGGGACCACGGAATGCTCGTGAAAGAAGGCGGCCTCCCCCGCCGGCAGCCCGGAAAACACGAAGATGCGGGCCGAGGGCAGGAGGGCGCGCAGGCGCTCCGCCTCTGCCGGCAGCGCCACGAAGAAGCTGTTGCAACCGGCGCGCGCCAATGCCGGTGCCACCTGTTCCATCCCCAGCCCGTAGGCATCGGCCTTCACCACCGCGCCACACTCCGCCTGCGGGTGCTGCGCGGCGATGCGCTGCCAGTTGGCTGCCAGAGCCTTCAGATCAATGCCGAGAATGCCGCCCGCCAGCGCCGGTTCCTCCCCTGCCAAGCGTTGCGTGGGCGCATGTTGCGCCCCGGCCATCCATACCGTCATGTCCCCTCCTGCACGGTTCCCCGCGCCCCCGGCAGGAAGCATGAGACATCAAGACACGGGCCTCTTTGTGGCCTCAACGGTTCGTGATTGTGGCAATTTCAGTCCATTCGGGCAGGATGCGCAGGCATTTGCCACCTTGTTGCCTCAACGCTGGTAGTTGGGCGATTCGCGGGTGATCTGCACATCATGCACGTGGCTCTCGGCAAAACCGGCGGAGGTGATGCGCACGAAGCGGGCGCGCTCGACGAAGTCCTTCAGCGTGGCAGCACCCGTGTAGCCCATCGATGCCCTGAGGCCACCGACGAGCTGATGCAGCACGTTGCCCACCGGCCCCTTGTAGGGCACCTGGCCCTCGATGCCCTCGGGCACCAGCTTCATCTCGTCCTTCACCTCGGCCTGGAAGTAGCGGTCGGCCGAGCCGCGGGCCATGGCCCCCACCGACCCCATGCCGCGATAGGCCTTGTAGGAGCGGCCCTGATACAGATACACCTCGCCGGGACTTTCATCGGTGCCGGCCAGCAGCGAGCCGACCATGACGGACGCTGCACCGGCGGCCAGCGCCTTGGCCATGTCGCCGGAATACTTGATGCCACCATCGGCGATGATGGGCACATCATGCCCGCGCGCCGCCGCCACGCAGGCAAGCACGGCAGAAAGCTGCGGCACGCCCACACCGGCGACAATGCGCGTGGTGCAGATGGAGCCGGGGCCAATGCCCACCTTCACCGCATCCGCTCCGGCCTCGATGAGCGCCTCGGTGGCCTCCGCCGTGGCCACGTTGCCGGCCACCACGTCCAGTTGATCGCCAAAGGCATCCTTCACCCGCCGCACCTGGTCGATGACGCCCTTCGAGTGGCCGTGCGCGGTGTCCACCACCAGAACATCCACGCCGGCAGCCGCCAGCAGCTCGGCGCGGCGGAAGCTGTCCTCGCCGGTGGAAATGGCCGCCGCCACGCGCAGCCGGCCCTGCTCATCCTTCACCGCATTGGGGAACAGCTCGGCCTTTTCCATGTCGGTAACGGTGATGAGGCCAATGACGCGATCCTCGTCATCCACCACCACCAGCTTCTCGATGCGCTTCTCCTGCAGCAGCCTGCGGGCCTCGTCCGGCGAGATGTTCACCGGCGCGGTTACCACCTGCTGGCGCGGCGTCATCAGGTCGGCCACCTTGCGGCTCATGTCGGTCTCGAAGCGCACGTCGCGGTTGGTGATGATGCCCACCAGCTTCTGCGGCCCCTCGCCCTGCCGCTCCACCACCGGAATGCCGGAGATGTGATGCTCCTGCTTGATGCGCATCAGCTCCGCCAGCGTGGCGTCAGGGGTGATGGTTACGGGGTTGATGACCATGCCGGCCTCGAAGCGCTTCACCCGCTCCACCTCCGCCGCCTGCTGTTCCGGCGTCAGGTTGCGGTGAATGACGCCGATGCCGCCGGCCTGCGCCATGGCGATGGCCATGCGTGCTTCCGTTACCGTGTCCATGGCCGCCGAGACGATGGGGATGGACAGCGAAATGTTGCGGCTGAAGCGGGTGGAAACATCGGTATCGCCGGGCAGCACGCTGCTTTCGCGCGGCTGCAGCAGCACGTCGTCAAAGGTCAGGTAGGTGGGAAAATCGAACGGGTTCGCAGCGCCGTTGCCGGAAACCTCGGATATCCTGGACATGGGGCCAACCTCATCATGCATTGCCGCGAAGCCGCTCGCGCCGGGGCAGGGAATCCCGCGCGCACGGCCTTGCCGGTTGGCAATTTCCGATAGCATGGATGAGGCCGCGGCGAAAGCATCGAGAGTCCGGGGCTGTGCATGACAGCCTTGAAGTCGTGAACATGCTGCCGCCCTCCTCCCGCCTGCGCGTGGCTGCTGGACAGGGGCATTTGGACACATTACACGCGTGAGCGCAGCAACAGCGCAGATTGGGCCAGCCCCACGCATGGGCTGCGGGGTGTTCCCGTCCCCCGGCTGTTGCTGCCATTTCCCTTTCAGCCATCCATGCAGATGCTGCCGGCTGGAAAGGGGCGGTGCTTTCCTCACGCCCGCCTGCCCTCTCTTCCCCGCTGCGGCAGCCGTTTCCGCTTCCCTGCTCCGCGGTCTCTGGCAAGCGGTGCATTTTTGCGCTATGCAGGAAGGCATGAACAGGAACGAGACATTTCCCCCGGTGATGGGGCGCGAGGCCAAGGTGCTGTTCATGGATGCCGACTTCAAGGTCATCCAGCCCGGCGATTTCGTGCGCTGCGCGGTTACCGGCCAGCCCATTCGCCTGAACGAACTGCGCTACTGGTCAGTGGAGCGGCAGGAGGCCTACGCCACGCCGGAGGCCGGGCTGCAACGGCACCTGGAAGTGATGAAGGGCTTGAAGAAATAGCTTCAAGCCTCTGCTTCCTTCACGTTTTTTCAGGAAACCCGCATGAATTACGACTATGACCTGTTCGTGATAGGCGCAGGATCAGGCGGTGTGCGCGCAGCGCGCATTGCGGCCAGCCACGGGGCGAAGGTGGCCATTGCCGAGGAATACCGCATCGGCGGCACCTGCGTCATCCGTGGCTGCGTGCCGAAGAAGCTGATGGTGCATGCCGCACGCTTTCGCGATTCCTTCCATGATGCGGTGGGGTTCGGCTGGCGCATCGACACGCAGCCGCAGTTTCACTGGCCCACCCTGCGCGAGAAACTGCGCGCGGAGGTCAGCCGCCTGAGCGGCCTCTACCGGCAGAACCTGGAACGCCACGGCGTCGAGATCTTCGACAGCCGCGCCGAGTTCGCCGGCCCGCACGAGATACTGCTGGTGTCGGAAGAGCGCATTGTCAGCGCCCGGCATATCCTGGTAGCCACCGGCTCCGCACCGTGGGTGCCGCACAACATTCCCGGCGCGGCCCATGCCATCACCTCCAACGAGATCTTCGAGCTGGACGAGCTGCCGGCCTCCATTGCCATCATCGGCGGCGGCTACATTGCCGTGGAGTTCGCCTGCATCCTGCACGGGCTGGGGGTGGAGACCCACCTGCTGTACCGCGGGCCGCTCATCCTGCGCGGCTTCGACACCGAGCTGCGCGAGCGCCTGATGGAAGCGCTCATGAAGCGCGGCATTCACGTGCATACGCATGCCGATGTCGATCGCATCGAGCGCTGCGAGGATGCCCGCCGCGTGGTGCACACCCGCAAGGGCGAGAGCCTGAAGGTGGACCAGGTGCTGTATGCCACCGGCCGCGAGCCCTACACCTTCGACCTGCACCTGGAAAAGGCCGGGGTGGAGCTGGCGGCCAACGGCGCGGTGAAGGTGGATGAACACAACCGCACCAACGTGAAGCACATATTTGCCGTTGGCGATGTGGCTGATCATGGCGTGCAGCTCACGCCGGTAGCCATTCGCGAAGGGCATGCCGTGGCCGATCGCCTGTTCGGCGGGCGCGAGGTGCCTGCCCTGGACTACGCAGGCGTGCCGACGGCCGTGTTCACCACGCCGGAGATGGGCACCGCCGGCATGACCGAGGAACAGGCGCGCGAGGCACTGGGGGCGGATGGCGTGAAGGTCTTCCGCAGCAGCTTCCGGCCGCTGGCCCATAGTGTTTCAGGCCGCGAGGAGCGCACCTTCATGAAGCTGCTCGTGGATGCCGCAAACGACCGCGTCATCGGTGCGCACCTGCTGGGGGAAGGCTCCGGCGAACTCATCCAGCTGCTGGGCACCATCATCAGCGCCGGCATCACCAAGCAGCAGCTCGATGCCACCATTGCCGTGCATCCCACGGCGGCGGAAGAGCTGGTTACCATGCGCGAACCGTCCTGAGGTGCCGGCGGCAGAAAGCGCTTCAGCTTCCGCCTGCATCCTGCGCCGTGCCGGTGCGCCGCTCGCGCCAGGCAAAGGGGCCGGCGCGCTCATACAGCCAGTAATATTGCGTAACCATCTGCTTCACGCGGGTGAGGCGATAGCCCAGCCCGGCGGCGATGATCATGGAGAGATAATCCACCATGTAGTTGCGCAGGGAGAGGAACACTTCCCCATACAGCGCGTAATGCAGGAAGCGCACCGCACCGGCCAGCAGCAGCATGTAGAGGAACATCTGCCACAAGGGCCGCCACTTCAGCGCCAGCGCCCGGCCGGAAAGCCATGCGGCGGCACCGCCCAGCACCACGTTCAGCAGCAGGAATACCCACGGCGATCCTTCATACAGCCAGCCCGGCATCAGTGTCCTCCTCCCAGATAGGCGGCGCGCACTTCCTCCTTCTCCAGCAGCTCCTTCCCGGTGCCGGACATCGTAACCCGGCCGTTCACCAGCACATAGGCGCGGTGCGCCAGCCGCAGGGCATGCCAGGCATTCTGCTCCACCAGGAAGATGGTCATGTTGTGCTCCTCGTTGAGCTGGCGCAGGGCATCGAACACCTGCTGCACCAGCAGCGGTGCCAGCCCCAGCGAGGGCTCGTCCAGCATCAGGAAGCGCGGCTTGCCCATCAGCGCGCGGCCAATGGCGAGCATCTGCTGCTCGCCGCCGGAAAGGGTGCCGGCGCGCTGGTTCTGGCGCTTCTGAAGCACCGGAAACAATGAATAGACGAAGGCGAGATCTTCGTCGAAGTGGCTGTCGGGTGCCAGCTCCGCCCCCAGCTGCAGGTTCTCCAGCACCGTCATGCGCTGGAAGATCCTGCGCCCTTCCGGCACCAGCGAGATGCCACGGCGGGCTATGTGATGCGTCGGCTCGTCGGTAATGTCCCAGCCGTCGAAGATGATGCGCCCGTTCCTGGCCCGCGGGTGGCCGAAGATGGTCATCATCAGGGTGGACTTGCCGGCCCCGTTGGCACCGATCATGGTAACGATCTCGCCATAATGCACATCCAATGACACGCCGTGCAGCGCCTGGATGTGTCCATAGAAGGCATCCACCCCCTGCACCTGCAGGATGGGGCGGCCCGCAGGCTGCTTGCCGGCGTCAGTGCTGCTCATGGATGACCTCCTGCACCTCGTCCTCGTCGGACACGCCCAGATAGGCGGCAATCACCGCCGGGTCGTTGCGCACCTCTTCCGGCGTGCCTTCGGCAATCTTGCGCCCGTAGTCCAGCACCACGATGTGGTCGGAAATCTTCATTACCACGCCCATGTCATGCTCGATGAGCAGAATGGATATGCCCTCGTCATCGCGGATGGAAACCAGCAGCTCGTTGAGCTCTTCCGATTCCTTCGGGTTGAGGCCCGCTGCCGGCTCGTCAAGGCACAGCAGCACGGGCCGCGTGCACATGGCCCGCGCAATCTCCAGCCGGCGCTGTTCGCCATAGGGCAGGCTGCCTGCCGCCTCGTCGGCACGGTGAATGAGGCCGGTCTTTTCCAGCCAGTACCTGGCCAGCTCCACCGCCTCCTTTTCCTTGCGCCGGTAGCTGGCAGGCCACAGCACGGCAGCCAGGCTGTAGCCGGAGGCCAGCATCAGCGGATTGTGCTGCGCCACCATCAGGTTCTCCAGCACCGTCATGCCGCCAAACAGGCGGATGTTCTGAAACGTCCGCGCCACCTTGGCGAGGTGGTTGATGCGGAAGTCATCCAGCCGCTCCAGCAGGAAGGCATCGCCGTTCTCGTGCGTCAGCGTCAGCCGCCCTGTCGTGGGCTTGTAGAAGCCGGTAATGCAATTGAACACCGTGGTCTTGCCCGCGCCGTTGGGGCCGATGATGGAGGTGATCTGCCGCCGCCCGGCGGTGAAGGACAGGTCATCCACCGCCACCAGGCCGCCGAAGCGCATGGTCATGTGTTCCACTGTCAGCACAGGAGTGCTCATCCGCTGCCCTCCCCTACCATTTCGGCTGAAACGGCCTTGCGTTCCTTGCCCAGGAAGATCGTCGGCATGCGGTGGGAAACCAGTCCGCGCGGCCGCCACACCATGATGACCACCATCAACAGGCCGAACAGCAGCATGCGATATTCCTCAAGCCCGCGGAATACCTCGAAGCCGCCGATCATGACGATGGCGGCAATGGCCACGCCTATCTGGCTGCCCAGCCCGCCCAGCACCACGATGGCCAGGATGATGGCCGATTCGATGAACGTGAAACTCTCCGGGCTGATGAAGCCCTGCCGCGTGGCGAAGAAGGAGCCGCCCAGCCCGCCGAAGAAGGCACCGATGGCAAACGCCGTGAGCTTGGTGTTGGTGGGATTGATGCCCAGCGAGCGGCAGGCGATCTCGTCCTCGCGCATGGCCTCCCAGGCGCGCCCCACCGGCAGCCGCCGCAGGCGGTTGGTTACCATGTAGGTGATCAGCGCCAGCACCAGGATGATGAAATAGAGGAAGTAGAGCCGGTGCATGGGCGAGAACTCGATGCCGAAGAACTGGTGAAAGGTGTTCTCGCCGAAGCGCTTGAACTCGAGACCGAAGAAGGTAGGCCGCGGAATGCCGGAAATGCCGTCAGGCCCACCGGTTACTTCCTGCCAGTTGAGCAGCACCACGCGGATGATCTCGCCGAATGCCAGCGTTACGATGGCGAGATAATCGCCACGCAGGCGCAGCACGGGAAAGCCCAGGATCATGCCCCAGATGGCGGCCAGGATGCCGGCCAGCGGCAGCACCGTCCAGAAGCCGAGGCCGAAATGCGTGGCCAGCAGCGCGTAGGCATAGGCACCGACGGCATAGAAGGCCACGTAGCCCAGGTCCAGCAGGCCGGCATAGCCCACCACCACGTTCAGCCCCCAGCCCAGCAGCACGTAGGTGAGCACGAGGATGGCGATGTCCATCTCGTAGCGGCCGATGAACGGCATGAACGGCAACAGGAAGGCCGCTGCCAGCAGCGCCGGACCGGCAAACTTCCCCAGCGGCTGCGCAAGCTGCCCGGCAGAGCGCCCGATGGCCGCTGCCGCGCCGGGCAGCGCCGCATCGCGCCGCCACCACAGCAGCCGCAGCAGAAAGCGCCCCACCGCCACCACGCCAAAGGCGATGAGCACCCAGTGCCAGCGGTATTCCAGCTGCAGGCCGCCCGGCGCATCCACCGTCTTCACGCCAAGGATGAAGGAGGCAAGCGTGGCCGCCAGCAGCCCGGCCATCAGCGCCTCCTTCAGCGCCTCGACGACCGGATTGCGCACCGGCGATGGCGCTGCTGCTCCTGCCCTGGTGGTTTCGCTCATGGCTGCATCACTCCCCGAACATGCCCTGCACCGTATGCCTTTGCGGCTCCTTTCTTCCGCATGTCCCTGTCCCTTCTTCGCATGGCCTGTGGCATGCCCCTGCACCCCGGCTCATACCTTCTCCACCGATGGCTTGCCGAGCAGGCCGGAGGGCAGGAAGATGAGCACGATGGCAAGGATGGAGAAAGCTGCCACGTCCTTGTATTCAATTGAGAAATAGGCCGACCAGAAGGTTTCGATGAGGCCGATGATCAGCCCGCCCAGCATGGCCCCGGGCAGCGAGCCGATACCGCCCAGCACGGCCGCGGTGAACGCCTTGATGCCGGCGATGAAGCCTATGTAGAAGTCGATGACGCCGTAATAGAGCACGAACATCAGCCCGGCGACGGAGGCCAGCGCCGCACCGATGACGAAGGTCAGCGAGATGGTGCGATCGACGTTGATGCCAAGCAGCGAGGCCATCACCGCATCCTGCTCGGTGGCGCGCTGGGCGCGGCCCAGTGGTGTCCTGGCGATGATGTATGCGAATATCGCCATCAGCACCACGGTTACGATCATGATGATGATCTGGATGTTGGAGATCTGCACCGTGAAGCCGTCTACCTCCATCAGCGTATAGCCGCCGGTGATGACGGGCGGCAGCGACTTCACCCGCGCACCCTGTGCAATCTGCACGTAATTCTGCAGGAATATGGACATGCCGATGGCGGTGATCAGCGGCGCGAGGCGGAAGGAGCCGCGCAACGGGCGATAGGCCAGCCGCTCCACCGTCCAGCCATAGGCAGAGGTTACCAGCATCGCCACCAGCAGCACGATGAGCAGCACCAGCGGAATCCACGTAACGCCCAGGCCGATGACGATGAGAAACACGATGAGCGAGACAAAGGCACCGATCATGAAGATATCGCCGTGGGCGAAGTTGATCATGCCGATGATGCCATAGACCATGGTGTAGCCGATGGCGATGAGCCCGTAGATGGAGCCCAGCGTCAGGCCGTTGATGAGCTGCTGCAGGAAATATTCCATTGGCCCCTCTCCCTTGAAGGCGCGGCAGGGATTTGGATGTGCACGGGTGGAGGCTGCGAAACAGGCGGGAAAACGGATGCTGCCGCAGCCCTGCCCTCCACCCCGTGCAGGCTGCAACATGTGGGGGCTTTTAGCGCCGCTGCAGGGGGCTTGCAACCGTCAATCGACCGGGCATGCCATTTTTTGCCAAGCCATTGCAGCATGGTATCTTTTCGCTGCTCATGAGGCATGGTTGCATGGCGGGTAACCAAGATTGTGCCCGATGCTCGGCACCGGGGCGGGAACATGCTAGCGCTGGGAAAGCGGCAATATTCATCTCCTGCCCTGCGTCGCGGACTGACGAAAGGATGGCCGAGGGCGCGACAGGTTGCAGGAGCAGGCACATCCAGGGAGCGGGCATTCCCATGACCCTGCAGGAACGACACAACGATGCACGTGATCACCTGACCTGGCTCATTGGTGCGCTGGCCCGCGCCCTGTTCCGCCACGCGGAGCATGATGCCACGGTGATGGGCGCGTTGCAGCGCCTGGCCGCCTGCAGCCCCGGTGCCGCACCGCTGACATCGGCAAGCAATGAAGCGGCAGGCCGTGCCGATGCACGCAAGCACCACGCGCACCGCATCGAGGCCTGCCACTTCCTGCCGCAGGCTGCCGTGGATGCCCTGCGCCATGCGCAGGAGGCAGCCATGGCGCTGGCGGCGGCGCTGGAACACCTGCGCTGGCAAGCGATGGGCAGTGCCGCCGCCATTGCCGAGGTGGCCGGGCCCGAGGGGCGCCTGTTGTGCAATGACGCGGCCTTGCGCCTGCTGATCACCGCGCCCGGCTGTCGCCCGCCCATCTCGGCCCTGCGACTGCCCGGCGCGGCGGCTGATGAAGCACCTGTGCTGTTCGTGCTTTCCGGCGCAGCGCACGTGCAGGACGTGCATGGCGCACTGCGCCACGTGGCTGCCGGCCAGGCTCTGCAGGCAGGCTCGCACGCCCTGCAGGCGGATGAAAACGCGCCGCTGCTGGCCTGCCTGCTGCGCCCCTGATGCACGAACCGCACACCCCGCCGCTGCTGATTGTCCCCGCCCTGCCGGCTGCATGCATGATGATGCAGCAATGATGGCACTTGCGGCCATGCGTTGATCCGTGCATGCAGCAATCCATGCGCAGGCATGCACACATTCTCGCCCCACTGCTGATGGCGCTGTCCATGGCCCTGTTCACGGCCAATGATGCCACGGTGAAGTTCCTTGGCGATTCGCTGCCGCTTGGTGTCATCATCGTCTGGCGCGGCTGGTTCATGATTGCGCTGCTGCTTGTCCTCATCCTGCTGCTGCCGGGACACGGGCCGGCGGCCCTGCCCCATGCGTGGCAGCGGCCGGTGCTGGTGCGCTCGGCATGGGACACGCTGGTTACGCTGAGCTACCTCACGGCGCTGATGCACATGCCCATTGCCAACGTGCTGGCCATCATGAACCTCTCGCCCCTGCTCATCCTGCCGCTGGCGGCGTGGCGGCTGGGCGAGCGGCTGCATGGGCGCGACATGCTGGCGCTGCTGGCGGGGCTGGGGGGCGCGCTGCTGGTGATCCGCCCGGGGCCGGAGGGCTTCAACGCCTTCGCCCTGCTGGCGCTGCTGGCCGCCGCAGCCGCCGCCATGCGCGACATCGCCACCCGCCGCATCCCGCCCGCCACGCCAACGCTGGCGGTTACCCTCTCCAACATGGCGCTGGTGCAACTGGCAGGACTGGCACTGTGGCTGCTGCAGGGGCTTCTTGCTGGCACGGCAGAAAAACCGCTGATGATGCCGCAGAACGGCGGCCAGTGGGCGCTTCTGATGCTGGCGGCGGCGCTGCTGGCGGCGGCCATCGCCACGCTGGTGGCATCGGTGCGGGTTGCGCCGCTGCACATCTCCGCGCCGTGGCGCTATTCCGTCATCGTCTGGGGCGTGCTGGCGGGCTGGCTGGTGTTCGGCGAGGTGCCCGATGGCATCACCCTGCTGGGCATCGGCATCATCCTTGCCAGCTCCATGCATGCCACCCTGCGCCGCGGCGATGGCGGCTGACCCCGGCAGGCCGGCCGCGCGGCGGGCCTGCCCTGGCAGCGCCGCTCAGCTCTCCACCGCCGATTGCGCCTCGGGCACTTCCGCGCCGCCCTGCTGCAGCAGCATGCAGAAGCGCAGGCCATGCACCAGGATGGCCCAGGAAATGTATATCCACCACAACAGCAGAATGAGCGTGGCGATGACGCCATAGATGGTGGTGTAGGTGGAGCTGTGGGTGGCGTAGTAGAGGAAGGCGTCTCGCGACAGCACCCACACCAGCGCCACGATGAAGGCGGCGGTGGCAGTGGCTGCCGGGGCCATGCGGCGGTTGGGCGCGAACTGGTAGAACAGCCAGAAGATGCTCCACGCCAGCAGCAGCGACAGCAGCCACGACAGCACCGCCTGCAAAAGCTCCGGCACGGGCAGCCCCCACGCCGCAGGCAATGCCGCCAGCCAGCCATGCACGGCATGGGCCAGTGCCGCCATCAGCGGCACCGCCAGCGCCAGCCCGGCATAGGTGAACAGCGCCGCCAGCGGGCCACGGCGCGGAGCGTTGCAGACATCCTGCACGATGTCATCCAGGGTGCGGGAAAAGAACCATGCGGCCAGTGCCATCCAGCCCACGCCCAGCAGCCCCAGCTGCCCGGTGTTGGCGACGAAACGGTCCAGGTGCCGCATGATGAAGGCCGGGTCATCCAGCGGCAGGCTGTTGCGCAGCAGCGCCTCGAAGGCAGCGCGCAGCTGCTCGAACTGTGGCAGCGCCGTGAACACGGCAATCATGATGGCCATCAGCGGCACGATGGAGAACAGCGTGCTGAAGCTGAGCGACGCGGCATAATGCTCCAGCTTCGGCTCGAACAGGCTGCGCATGAAACCACGCAGAAAGGCCGCATACAGACGCAGCATGCGGCGCAGACGCGCACGGCGGCGCAAGCGGGCAAAGTGCTCACCGGGCCTCATGTCCCCCTGCTGGCAAAAAACGCCCGCCGGCACAAGGGGCGCAGTGCATGCTCCCTGCACCGGCAGGCCTTCAGGGTGTGTCATGAAACCGGGCAGGACAGGCTGGCATGAGCGCTCCACGGCAGCGTTTCGCCATGCCAGCATGCCAGCATCATGCCACCGCCCTGCCCGCGGCCTGCATCACTTCTGCTGCATGCCACCGTGCTGCATGCCCTGCATCTTCTGCTTCATCATGTGCATCATGGTGGCGGAGACCTTCTTCACCGGCACCTGCACCTGCACCTTGCCGGCCTTTTCGAACACCAGCGTCAGGTCGAACACATCGCCGGGCTTCAGGTCCTTCCGCACGCCAATGAGCATGATGTGCAGGCCACCGGGCTTGAGCACCGTCTCGCCCCCTGCCGGCACCTCCATGTATGGCACCTGGCGCATCTTCATCACCACCTGGCCGTCGCGCTGCTCCTTCACGTGGGTGTGCAGCTCGATGCGTTCCGACACATCTCCCTCGGCACGCACCAGCTTGTCATCCTCCTTGCCGGTGTTCTTCAGCGTCATGTAGGCAGCCGCCACCTTCGCACCCCCCATGGGCGGGCGGGCATAGGGATTTTCGACCTTGATGGTGGCAGCGGCCACCGCCTCGGAGCCGGCGGCCTGTGCCGGCGAAAGCGCCATTCCACCAGTCATCAGGCCTGCACCCAGCAGCATGGCACCTGCCAGCGCCGTGAACATGATCTTCCCGTTCATGAGAAAAACTCCCATTGCTTCCATGATTGTCTTCATCATCATCAGGCAGCCGCGATGAGCCATGATGCGCTGCAATGCATGCGCAAGGCCGCACATCATCGTGCCCTGTGCGCTGCATGAACGCCTCATGCGGCTGCATCCTGCCGGCCCCATGGCCAGCGGCGGGGCCGGTCTTGCGAGGATTCGCGAGGAGACGAGGCGCATCCCTCGTCGCATGCATCATGGAAGCGGTGGCGCGCGGGCAAGCCATGAACGGGCAGCAGCGGCCGGCGGTGGCGCATGGCGCACCACCGGAAGGGAAACGGCACCTGGCGGCCAGGCACCAGCGAAGGGAGAAACATGGCGCGGCGCATCAAGCGCCGGAAGACAGCAGCACTCGCCCCCGCCAACGCAGCACGGCGGCAACTGCGCCTGCGATGATGAGGGGGCGGAAGACGCCGGCTGAGGCGGCACGGTGCGCACGGAGCAGATGATGCCGGTGGAAGCGCCTGCCGGCAGCAACATCAGCATGCCGTGCAGCAGCAGTTGCAGCGCCATCAGCCAGGCACCGAACGCCGCCGTCAGCGGCATGCGCCGCAACCGCGCCAGAAACAGTCGTTCAGTGCTGCTCATGTTCCCATCATATGGTGTGCTGCGCTGCCCTGTCATGTGGCACGCTGGCGCAGCGATGGCCGCCACACCCTTGCCCATATCGACATTTGGCCATATGTCTGTGGCATTGCCTGCCGGCAATCACATATTCACGCCAATCCCGCGCCACGGCAACCCCCTGATGCGGCATGGCGCGGACATCCCGGCTCATCAACCGGCAACCGGACGGGACGGCTCCATGACACGACCGACAGCCGATCCGCATTCCTGCAAGGGTGCCTTCTCGCTGGCCCGCGACAGCCTGCAGGCACCGGAGGTGGACTACCTGGTGCACCTGCGCCGCCGCGGATACCAGCGCTGGCTGCTGCTGCGCCAGTCGGTGAACCTGCATTACTTCATCGAGAAACGCTGGTTCTTCATTGCCATCATCATCGGCGCGGTGCTGCTGGCAATGCCGACACCAGAGGGGCTGACGCGGGCCGGGCACATCGTGCTGGTGATCTCGCTGGTGGCCACCATCCTGTTCATCACCGAGCCGGTGCCGCTGCCCACCGTGGCGCTGATGATCATCGTCGCCGAAGTGGCGCTGATGGGCATTGAATCGACGGAAGTGGCAAAGAGCCTGATGACCGATTCGGTGCTGTTCATCATGGGCTCGCTGATGCTGGCGGTGGCCATCGTCAAGCAGAAGCTGGACACGCGCATTGCCTGGGGCATCGTGCGACTCACCGGCACGAAAACGCTCAACATCGCCTTCGGCATCTCGCTGGTTTCCGGCCTGCTGGCCTCGTTCATCGGCGAGCACACGGTGGCGGCAATGATGCTGCCGGTGGGCATCACCCTCATCACCCTCACCTCGCAGGACCCGGCGAAGGTGCGCAACCTGGCCGCCGTGCTGCTGTTCTCCATCTCCTACGGCTGCTCGGTGGCCGGCATCGGCACGCCGTCGGGCGGTGCGCGCAATGCCATCATGATCGGATACTGGCAGGAGTTCTTCCACGACCCCACCAACCCGGAAACGTGGAAGTATCTCGTCGATTACGCCACGTGGATGGCCTATGCCTACCCCGTCTTCCTGGCGCAGCTGCCGTTCGTTACGCTCATCCTGTTCACGGCCTTCCGGCCGGAATACAAGCGGCTTGACCGTGCCGTCGCACGGCTGCGTGCACGCGTGCTGGAACAGGGGCCGCTGAAGCCGGCGGACTGGGTAGCCATCATCCTGTTCTTCGGCATCCTCTATGGCTGGATCATGCTCTCCGGCGAAATCGGCATGGGCACCGTGGCGGTGGCCGGTGCCGCGGCCTTCCTCATCGCCGGGCTGGTGAAGTGGGAAGACGTCAACTCCGGCGTCAACTGGGGCGTGGTGCTGCTGTATGCGGCGGCCATCTCCCTTGGCGTGCAGATGAAGGAAACCGGTGCCGCCGGCTGGCTGGCAGGCAACTTCCTGGCGCTGCTGGCACCGCTGGGCATGGGCGAGGGCGTGGGCCTGTGGGCTGCCGTCTCGCTGCTCACCACCGCGGTTACCAACACCATGAGCAACGGTGCGGCGGTGGCGGTGCTGGGGCCCATCGTGCTCAACCTGGCGCAGGCCGCCGGCGAAAGCCCGCTGGTGATAGGCTTCATCACCGCCGTGTCCTCGGCCTTCGCCTATCTCACCGTGGTGGGCACGCCGGCCAGCACCATCGTCTATGCATCGGGATACCTGAAGACCACCGATTTCCTGAAGGTCGGCTGGCGCATGGTCATCATGTCCACTATCATCCTGCTGCTGGCCGCCGCCTTCTACTGGCCGCTGCTGGGAACATGAGCGCACGGTTGATGTGCTGCGCATGATCGTGCACGCATGAACCGGATGCAAACCCGAACAGGTGGCAGGCAAAGATGGGACTGCTGGACTTCCTGCGGCATTCGCCGCTGCATGAACGCACCGAAAAGGCGCTGCAGGAGCAGCTGCGCAAGCTGCGCGCCAGGCGGCGGCAGCGCTTTCGCGTGCTGGTGTCGCTGAAGGACGAGGAAACCCTCTACCCCGTGCGCATGGCGGCGCGCATTGCCGACTGCCCCACCTGCGACATCATCCTGCTGTTCGTGCGGCCGGTGGACCGCGACAGCGGCATGCACATGAAGGTGGCGCGGCAGAACATGCTGGAGGCCGGCGTGGAATTGCCGGGCCTTCGCGTGTTGCGCAAGGGGCTTGAGGTATTGCAGCAGGAGCTGGGGCTTTCCACCGAGGAGTGCGAGGCACGCCACAGCCACATGGATGCATGGGGAGACCCGGTGGGCGACAACAAGGTAAGCTTCACCTGCCCCGATGGCCGCGAGCTGGTGCTGAAGCTGAAGGTGGCACCGGACATCACCTCCGGCATTCTCGACCAGTACGAGCTTGGCCCCTACAACCTCATCATCCTTGGCGAGCCGGTGCGCTGGAAGAAGTCCGGCATCTGGGTGCTGTTTCACCACGTGGTGGCAGAGCGCATCCTGGCGCTGGCACCGTGCTCGGTGATGGTGGCGCGCAACACGCTGGAGAAGTCCGGCTTCTTCATCTACCTCGATGGCAGCGCACGCTCCTACAACGGCATGCGCCGCACCGCGGTGCTGGCCTGCGAGGCGGGCGAGCCCATCACCCTGTTCGCGGTGGCCGAGCCGGACGAAGACCTGCGCAAGGCCCGGCGCATCATCGACAAGGGCCGCAAGATCCTGAGCGACCTGGGCATTCCGGTGCAGGCAACAAAAGCTGCAAGGGGAAAGGTGGTGGAAGAGATCATCCGCCACGGCAACGACCATCTCGTCATCGCCATCACCGACCGCGGCCGCTCGCGCCTGCAGCGCATCCTGTTCGGCTCCATCGCGGCGGAAACCGCCCGCCGTGCTGCCACCTCGGTGCTGGACGTGCGCCTGGGCTGAAGTGGAAGTGCATGCTCACGCCGTCGGGCGCACCTCGAAGCCGGATGGGGTGTCGGCGGTGTCGCAAGGCACCTCCCGGGCATCGATGCGCTCCACCCTTGCTGCCGGCGGCCCCTCCTCCGCCCGGCGCAGCATCTCCTCCACCGCCTGCCGCGAACCGCGAAACAGTGCCTCCACCGTGCCGTCGCGGCGGTTGCGCACCCAGCCGGCAAGGCCCAGCGCCTGCGCCGTGCGTTGCGTCCAGGCGCGGTAGAACACGCCCTGCACCCGGCCATGAATGCGCGCGTGCACGCAGATGTCCTCCGCCGTCGTCATGATCCTTGCCCCATCTTCCGCATGGGCCTATTTTCGCCGCCAACGCAACACCGCGCAAGGAGCGCTTCATGCCGCAGGACAACGCACGTGTGCCGCGCATCGGCATCGTTTCGCTGGGATGTGCGAAGGCACTGGTCGACTCGGAGCAGATCATTTCGCTGCTGCGGGCGCAGGGCTATGGCTTTGCGCCTGATCATGCCGGGGCCGATGCCGTCATCGTCAACACCTGCGGCTTTCTCGATTCCGCCCGTGCCGAATCGCTGGCCGCCATTGCCGAGGCGCTGGATGAAAACGGCAAGGTGATCGTTACCGGCTGTCTGGGCGCGGAGCCGGAAGCTCTGGCCGAGCACGCGGAGAAGCTCATCGCCATCACCGGTCCGGCACAGGCGCACGAGGTGATCCGCGCCGTCAATGCCGCCGTGCCACCGCCGCATGACCCGAAGCTGGAACTGCTGCCACCAGCGGGCCTGAAGCTGACGCCGGCGCACTATGCCTACCTGAAAATCTCCGAGGGCTGCTCCAACAGGTGCAGCTTCTGCATCATCCCGCGGCTGCGCGGGCCGCTGGCCTCGCGCCCGGCGGCAGAGGTGCTGGCCGAGGCCGAGGCACTACTGCGCCGCGGGGTGAAGGAGCTGCTCATCGTCTCGCAGGACACCGCCGCCTACGGGCAGGACATCCGCTATGCCAGCAGCCGCTGGCGCGATGCAGAAGTGCGCGCCCATATCCATGACCTGGCGCGCGCACTGGGCACACTGGCGCAGGAACACGGCGCATGGCTGCGGCTGCATTACCTCTATCCCTATCCCCATCTCGATGCGCTGGTGGAGCTGATGGCCGAGGGCCTTGCCCTGCCCTACCTGGACGTGCCCTTGCAGCACGCTGCACCAGCCGTGCTGAAGGCCATGAAACGCCCGGCCAACACGGAGAAGATGCTTCAGCGCATCGAGGCATGGCGGCGCATCTGCCCGGATGTTGCCATTCGCTCCACCTTCATCGTCGGCTTTCCCGGCGAGACGGAAGAGGACTTCGAGCAGCTCCTTGCCTTCCTGCGGGCGGCGCGGCTGGATCGCGTCGGCTGCTTCATCTACGAGCACGTGCAGGGTGCCGCCGCCAACGCCCTGGCCGGCGCAGTGCCGCCGCAGGTGGCCGAAGAGCGCCGGGCGCGGCTGATGCAGTTGCAGGAAGAGATCGCGGCAGAGAAGACGGCCGAACTGGTGGGGCACGAGGAGGTGGTGCTGGTGGATGGCATCGACGCGGAGCAGGATGTGGTCATCGCCCGCTCGCGGCGCGATGCGCCGGAGGTGGACGGGCTTGTCCTCATCCCGCGGGAGCTGGCACCGGCAGCGCAGCCGGGCGATTTCCTGCGCGTGCGCCACACGGCGGCGGAAGTGCATGACCTGTGGGCCGAACCCTCTGCTTCCCGCAAAGGAGCCGAAGCAACATGACGGCGGGCGTCAGCTTGGGCATGGTGGCGGCGGCGGCCATTGGCGGCGGCATCGGCGCGGCGGCGCGGCTGCTGGTGGTGGCGGCGAGCGCGCGGCTGCTGGGGCCTGCCTTTCCGTGGGGCACCTTTCTTGTCAACGTTGCAGGCTCGCTGCTGATGGGGCTGCTTACTGCCTGGCTCATCGCCCGCTGGGATGCGCCACAAACCATGCGCGTGTTCCTGGCCACCGGCATCCTGGGGGGGTTCACCACCTTCTCCGCCTTCGCCCTTGATTTCGCCATGCTGTGGGAAAACCGCCAGCATGCCGCCGCGCTGCTCTATGCCACCGGCTCGGTGCTGGCCTCGCTGGCCGCCGTGTTCGCCGGGCTGTGGCTGGGGCGCGGCCTGTGGCAGGGGTGAACATCATGCCTGCCAGATATCTCCAGATCCGCCCTGACGAGGCCGGGCAGCGGCTGGACCGCTGGCTGAAGGCGCGTTTTCCCGCCTTTGGCTGGCCGCGGCTGCAGAAGCTGCTGCGCAAGGGCGAGGTGCGCATCAACGGCCGCCGGGCAAGGCCGGATGCACGCCTGCAGGCGGGTGATGAGGTGCGCCTGCCCCCTGCCCTGGCACATGAGATGGATGCTGACAAAAGTGCCGATTCACCAGTCCTTTCCGAACAGGAGTGGGAGCGGTTTCGCAATATGGTCCTGTTCGAGGACGCTCACCTGCTGGTGCTGAACAAGCCATCCGGCCTGCCGGTGCAGGGAGGCAGCCGCACGCATCGCCACGTGGACCGTTACCTGGCGGCGCTGGCCGCCAGAGAGGGAGCACGCCATCGCTATCGGCTGGTGCACCGGCTTGACCGCGACACCTCCGGCGTGCTGGTGGTGGCGAAATCCCGCCACATCGCCGCGGCATTGGGCAAGCTGTTCGCCAGCCGCACCGTGCGCAAGATCTACTGGGCCGTGGTGCATGGCTGCCCGCAGCCGCGGCAGGGACTGATCGACAACGAGCTGGTGAAGGTGCGCATGGCCGATGGCGAGCGCATGGCCGCGGCCGATGCCCTGCCCGCCGGTGCCCGCATCATCGGCCAGCCGCAGCCGGCGAAGAGCCGCTACAACGTGCTCGGCTGCGCGAAAGACGACCACACCGGGCACCCGCTGGCCGCGTGGGTGTCGCTGAAACCCACCACCGGGCGCACGCATCAGCTGCGGGTGCACATGGCACACCTGGGCCATCCCATCATCGGCGATACCCGCTATGGCGGGCTTGTGCACATGGAGCGATTGCCCGAAGGCATGGAAAGCCGCCTGCACCTGCATGCCCGGCGCATCAGCTTTCCGCACCCGGAAAGCGGCGAGGTCATCGACATCAGCGCGCCGCTGCCGGAACACATGAAGCGCAGCTTCACCCTGCTGGGGTTTGACAGCAGGGATGACGAACGGGCATCACCACCTTCGAGACGACGCAAGGGCTGATGCCCGCAGCACCACCACGGAAAAATCCGTCATGCACCTGATCCTGTTCGACTGCGACGGCACGCTGGTGGACAGCCAGCACAACATCATCACCGCCATGCGCCGTGCCTTCGCGGACGCCGGCCTGCCCGCCCCGGCGGATGCGGCGGTGCGCGGCATCATCGGGCTGTCGCTGCATGCGGCGGTGCAGGCGCTGGCACCGGAAGACACGGAGCCTGCCGTGCTGCAACGGCTGGAACAGGCCTACAAGGAGCACTTCTTCCGCCTGCGGCACGAGCCGGACTTTCACGAGCCGCTGTTTCCCGGCGTGCGCGAGGCGCTGCAGGCCCTGCATGCACGTGATGACGTGCTGCTGGGCATCGTTACCGGCAAGTCGCGCCGCGGGCTGGAGGTGCTGCTGGAGCGCGAACGGCTGAAGGAGCACTTCATCACCCTGCAGACGGCGGATGATGCTCCATCGAAGCCCCACCCCGGCATGGTGCTGCAGGCGCTTGAAGAGACCGGAGCAGAGCCGCAGCGCACCGTGGTCATTGGCGACACCCGCTACGACATGCAGATGGCGCGCGCCGCCAATACGGCTGCACTGGGCGTGGGCTGGGGGTATCATCCTCCACGGGAGCTGCTGCAGGCCGGTGCGCACGCGCTGGTGCACGAGCAGGAAGCGCTGGCGCACGCGCCGCTGCAACTGCTGCAATGTGCAGGCATGCATCCAGCAGGGCAGCGGGCAGCGGCAGGAGATGCAACGGAAACCCACGCAACGGGAAGGCGTGAAGAAGAAGGCATGAAGTCATGACGCGAGAGCATGAGGATGCATGTGCCCTGAGCGGAGAGCGGCTGCAGGAGCTGCTGCGCCAGCACGCCCGCCGTCCACTGCCGAAACGTTTCTACAAGGAGGTGGAGGTGTCGGCCGTGGCGGCAGGGGATGGCGCTCTTGCAGGCAGGAATGGTGCCTTTGCCGTGTTGCTGGATGGCCGCCCCCTGCGCACGCCGCTGAAACGCCCCCTGCATCTGCCGACGCTGGCGCTGGCCGAAGCCATCGCGGAGGAATGGCGCGCGCAGGAGCGGCACATCGACCCCGGCTCGATGCCGCTCACCGGCCTGGCCAACGTGGCCATCGACAAGGCCAGCGCGGCCTCCGGGGCCAACGTGGCCTCCGGGGCCAGCGTGGCCAGCGCGGCTTGCGGCGAGGCCAATGCCGCGGACAGCGAACGCGAGGCACTGCTGGCACACCTGCGCGAGCTGGCGGCGCATGACCTGCTGTGCTATCGCGCCGATGCCGCCACCCAGCCGCAACTGGCGCAATGGCAGCGCGAACACTGGGAGCCGCTGCTGCAATGGGCGGAATCGGCGCTGGGGGCGCAACTGCAGGCGGCGCAGGGCATCATGCCGGTGGCGCAACCGGAACAGGCCGTGCAGGCTCTGGTGAACTCGTATGCCGCACAGCCGCCCTTCGTCTTCGCCCCCCTGTTTCACATGGCCACGCTCACCCGCTCGGCCATCCTTCCCCTGGCGCTGCTCTCCGGGCGGCTGGATGCAGAGACGGCATGGCAGGCGGCAACGCTGGAGGAGCAGTGGAACATGCAGCAATGGGGCGAGGATGCCGAGGCTGCCGCTGCCCTGCAGCGGCAACGGCAGCAGTTCATGGCCGCCGCCCGCTTCCTGCAACTGATTTCACAGTGAACAAACGCCACCTGCCGCAACCTCAGGGGCACCTGAAGGGCACCTCGCCCGCATGAGGGCATTCCTGCCTGGCGACATTCATGGCAGGTCGATGGCCGGGAGGCTTGCTGCCCTGCTCATTTCCTGCCCATGTGCTGCAGCAGCAGCCGGGCGGCCGGCAGGGCCTGCGGCTGCTCGCGCACGGCTGCCTGCAGCGCCGGCAGGCCGCCGGCGGCATAGGTCGCCACCGCCTTCAGCAGCTCGCGCAGCTGATCGGCCGCACCTTCATCGAAGCGGCAATGCGCACCACCGGTGATGCGGGCGATCTCGGCAAAGGCGGTGGCCGCCTGCGGATCGTATCCCTCCTGGAACATGAACACCGGCACCCCCAGCAGGGCCACCTCGCCGGCGCGCTGCGCCAGCTCGTCGATGTTCTCCTCGCAGGCATCGCCAATGTGCACCGCCGCCTGCACGGCGCGGCGCTCCGCCTCCTTGCGCACATGCCCCAGCACCCGGCCTATCTGGGTATAACCGCCGCGGCAGTCGATGCGACTCATGAGATCGGCCAGCCGGCGCGGGTCATCCACCCATTTCGACGCCCGGCACTCGTTGAAGCCGCGGTAATAGACCAGCTGCACCTCCAGCCCCGGCACACCCTGCTGCCGCAAGTCGGCCACGGCATGAAACATCTCCGCCTGCAGGTGCTGCGCCCGGTCCCACAGCGGCTGGCGGCTCATGGTGGCATCAAGCGAAAAGACGAGCCGCCCACGCGCACCTGCAGCGCGCGAGGGCTTCGGCAATCTCTCCACCTGCTGCAGGAAGGCATCCACCTCGTCCGCCGCCGACGGCATGCTGCCGGTGCGTGGTGATGGCGTCGTCTCCTTCGCCATGGCTGCTCCCTCTTGCCGTGCCAACCGGCATCAACTGTCCCGGAGAAAGAATTTTCGCAAAATTTGTCTCGGAAACCAAGCATTAACCTTAACGCCCTATGAATGTTCCCATCAGTTCAACCGAAGATGGGAACCGGGAACATGAACAAGCGCACTTCTCTTCTTGCACTGTCCGCGGTGATGGCCGCCTTCGCCACCCATGCCGCTTCCGCCGCCGACCTCGCCCCGCCGCCGCCCCCGCCGGCACCGGAGATCCGCGCCACCGTTTCCGACTGGACGGGGCCCTACATCGGTGCCGTGCTGGGAGGCACCTGCATGGA
>JALSGQ010000127.1 GCA_026982665.1 Hyphomicrobiales bacterium
ACCGACCCGACCACCGACCCGCGCGTGCCCACCAACCCCAACCCGGTCGTGGGCCCGGCGGATCCGGCCAACGTCATCCCCGACGTGGCAGCCACCGATGGCGAGACCATCACGCCCATCAACGCCGGCGACTACATCGTCGATCCGGAGGGCGATACCCTGACGTGGACGGCCACCGGCCTGCCCGCGGGGCTCGTCATCGACCCGGCCACCGGCGTCATCTCCGGCCAGCTCGACCCGGCGGCCTCGCAGGGCGGCAGCGATCCGGTGAATGCGCCGGGTGTGTATGAGGTGGTCATCACCGCCACCGACCCGGCCACCGGCAAGGCGGTGAGCACCACGCTGACCATCACCGCCACCAACGCCGCGCCGCAGGCGCAGGATGACGCCGCCACCACCGACGAGGACACCGCCATCAGCGGCAGCAACGCGCTGGCCAACGATGCCGATACCGCGCCGGATGCCGACGCGTTGCAGGTGGTGCGCGTCAACGGCGACCGTGCGCTCATCGGCCAGCCCGTGCGTGGCTCCGCTGGCGGCACCTTCGTCATCGAGGCCGACGGCTCCTGGAGCTTCGACCCGGGTGCCGACTTCCAGGGCCTCGGCGCGGGCGAGCAGCGCGATACGTCCATCACCTATCAGGTAACGGACGGGCAGGGCGGCTTCGACACCGCCACCATCACCGTAACGGTTACCGGTGCCAACGACGGCCCCGCCGTCGCCCCGCCAGCGGCCCGGGTGAACGCCACCGACGGCGAGACCATCGCCCCGGTGGACATGAGCGCCACCATCTCCAACCCCGGCGGCCAGTCGCTGACGTGGACGGCCACCGGCCTGCCCGCAGGGCTTTCCATCGACCCGGCCACCGGCGTTATCACCGGCACGGTGGACAGGAACGCCTCCGCCAGCGGCCCGTATCACGCGCTGATCACGGCCAGCCTGCCGACGGGCGAGCAGACCTCCATGCTGGCCATCTTCGATATCGGCAATGTGCCGCCCACGGCGCAGGATGACGTGGCCACAACGCCGCAGGATACGCCGGTGATCATCAACGTGCTGGCCAACGATGCCGACGGCGCACCGGACAGCGATCCGCTGGCCATCGACAGCGCCACCACGCCGGCCAACGGCACGGTGACGGTGCACGCCGACGGCACCATCACCTACACGCCGAATGCCGGCTTCACCGGCCTTGACACCTTCACCTACACCGTCTCCGACGGCAACGGCGGCAGCGTTACCGCCACCGTAACGGTGCAGGTGGGCGACAATGGTGCTGGTGGCGGCGCTGGTGGTAGCACCGGTGGCGGCATCACCGATGGACTGCCGACGGCAGATCCCATCCCGGCGCAACAGGTGAGCGATGGCGAGACCATCACGCCCATCGATGTGTCCGGCTTCTTCCATGATCCGGACGGCCAGCAGCTCACCTTCACGGCCATCGGCCTGCCGAAGGGCCTGACCATCGATCCGCAAACCGGCGTCATCACCGGCACGGTGGATCCCGATGCCTCCGGCAGCGGCCCCTACGAGGTGAAGATCACCGCCGTGGATCCGGACGGCAACCACGTAACCGAGGTGCTGCGCCTCGACGTGGCCAACCCCGGCCCGGATGCCGTCGATGACATGGTGAACACCACCCTAGACACGCCGGTGCTCATCAATGTCATGAACAACGACAGTGATCCGGACGGCGACCCGATCCACGTTGCCCTGCTGGGCAACCCGGCCAACGGTGCGGTGAGCATCGATGCCAACGGCCTGGTTACCTACACGCCGGATGCCGGCTTCACCGGCACGGATACCTTCACCTACGTGCTGGAGGATGCCAACGGCGGCCGTGATCAGGCCACCGTTACGGTGAACGTCGGCAACGACGACCCAGGCGTGCCCACCGGCCCCAACACCGGCGGTGGCGGTAATGGCGGCTCCGGCGGTGGCAATGGCGGCAACACCCTGCCGCCGGTGGACGCCACCGAGGGCGAGGCCATCACGCCGGTGGATCTGGGCCAGTATTTCACCGACCCGGACGGCCAGCAGCTCACCTTCACGGCTACCGGCCTGCCGCAAGGGCTGACCATCGACCCAACCACCGGCGTCATTACCGGCACGCCGTCGAAGGATGCCTCGGAAGATGGCCCGTATGAGGTGCTCATCACCATTGCCGACCCGGACGGCAAGCAGATCACCGTGCCGCTGACCATCAACGTCAGCAATCCGGTGCCGGAGGCCAACGACGACATCGTCAACACCACCCGCGGCAACCCGGTGCAGGTGGCGGTGCTGGCCAACGACCATGACCCGGACGGCGATGCGCTGAGCGTCAGCATCAGCGGCCAGCCGGCCAATGGCACGGTGGTGGTGCAGCCTGATGGCAGCGTCATCTACACGCCTGCCGCCGGCTTCACCGGCACCGATACCTTCACCTACACGGTAACGGACGAGCAGGGTGGCACCGATACCGCCACGGTAACCATCAACGTGGCCGAGCCGGGCAGTGGTGGCGGCAACGGTGGCGCCGGTGGTGGCAGCACTGGTGGCGGCACCGGCGGCGGCTTTGGCCCGGCCACCGGCCTGCTGGATGTCGAGGCCGAGGATGGTGCCACACCGCCCACGGTGGTGCTGGGAGACCTCATCGTCGATCCGGAGGGTGATCCCATCACCTACACGGTTACCGGCCTGCCGCCGGGGCTTGTCTTCGACCCGGCCACCGGCACCATCTCCGGCACCCTGCCGGGCGATGCCTCGCAGGGCGGGCCGAATGGCGATGGCATCTATCCGGTAACGGTCATCGCCACCGACCCGGATGGCAACCAGGTAACCCGCACCTTCGCCTATGTGGTGCGCAACGTGCCGCCTGAGGCCATCGGCAGCATTGCCGACCAGGAAGTAACGGAAGGCCGCACCCTGACGGTGAACACTGCCAGCGAGTTCAATGACCCGGATGGCGACACGCTCACCTACACGGCCACCGGTCTGCCCGCCGGCCTCACCATCGACCCGGCCACCGGCGTCATCACCGGCCAGCCGGCAGCGGGCACCGCGGTCAGTGGCCCATACACCGTAACCGTTACCGCCGACGACGGGCAGGGCGGCACCACCTCCCTCACCTTCACGCTGAACGTGAAGCAGGAGGATGCCGGCGGCGCCGACAAGGGCGAGCAGGATCGTCGCGGTGGTGAAGGCGGCGACGGTGGCGATGGCGGCAAGGGCCGCGGCGGCCAGGGCGAAGGCGGCGATGATGGCAACGGTGGTGATGGCGACGATGGCCGCACCAGCAACATCATCGGTGGCGCCCTTGGTGGCGGCAACGGTGGTGGTGCCGGCACGGGCAGCGGAACCGGCACGGAGCTGCCGGGCACCGAAACCGTGCTCACCCTCGTCAACCGCCTGAAGAGCCTGAAGGGCGTGGCCGGCATCGACGGCAACGACAGCGTCATTGCCAATACCGCCGCCTGGGCCGGTTCCCTGCAGGACTCCGATGCCCTGAAGTCCGGCCTGCAGGCGCTGGCGGACGACGGCAATGGTGGCGACAACCGCGCCGGTGGCCTGCCATTCTTCAAGGCTGGCGACAGCCTCGCCCTGACGCTGGATGTCGGCAGCGGCTCCACCCGCCTGCAGTCGCTGGTGGTGGGCGATGGCACCGTCATCATCGAGCTGACGGATGGCAACGGCAATGCGGCCTCCGGTGCCGTGGTGAAGGGCGCAGGCGGCGGCGTGCTGTCCGGCTACATCCACCGCATTGATGATGCCACGGTGCTCATCGACACCCGTGCCGGCGTGCAGACGGAGGTGCTGCGCATCGAGCTGCCGCAGGGTGATGGCACCACCCGCATCATCGATGTGCAGGTGGATGTGCGCAGCGGCGAGCTGAAGCTGCTGGGCGAGGGCAGGCAGGCCGCCACCTTCACCGAGCAGGTGGAGCGCACCGCCTCTGCCGAGGAAGAGGCCACCACCCGGCTGCTGGCCGCCCTGGCTGAGTGAGGAGGTCGATCATGAGCATTATGCGGCAGAACGACCGCCTGCATCACGCCAACAGCCCGCGGTCCCTCGATGGGCCGCGGCCTGCGCCCCGCGCTGTTCTCAGGCGCATGTTGCTGATGGCGGTGCTGGGCTTCGCAACCGGTTTCACCCTGGTGCTTTCCGGCCATCAGGCACGGGCGGCGGAGGCGGCGGCATCCCCTGGTGCATCGGCAGGTGTTGCCATGCCCGCAGCCCCCGCCGCAACGCCTGCAGACCAGCAGGCAGGCGCGGTGCGGGGCCTGCTGAAGGCGCAGGCACATTCCGCCCTGTCGGTGCAGATTTCCGCCCGCGTGCAAGAGATTTTCAAGCGCGAGGGCGAGGCCTTCCGCCGCCGCGACGTGCTGCTGAGGTTCGACTGCAGCCTGCTGGATGCCGAGTGGCGCGCTGCCAACGCTGCATGGAAGGCAAAGCGCCTGAAGGCCCGCGCCAAGCAGCGCCTGCTGTCCTACCAGGCTGCCGGCAAGCTTGATGCCGCCGTTGCTGCGGCAGAAGCGGAGCAGGCTGCCGCCGAGGCCCGCCGGGCACGGCTGAAGGTGCAGCAGTGCAAGGTGCATGCGCCATTCGATGGCTGGGTGGTGGAGCGCCACGTGGATGTTGCCGAAACGCCAACACCCGGCAGCAAGCTGCTCACCATCGTTCAGCGTGGCCCGTTGCAGGCGGAGATGATCGTGCCCGCCGCCTGGCTGAAGTGGCTGAAACCGGCACAGGCCTTCATCTTCCATGTGGACGGGCTGGCCACCCGTTTGCGCGGACAGGTAACGCGCATCGGCGCAGTGGTGGATGACGTGTCGCAGACGGTGCGCGTCTACGGCGTGGTGGAAGCGCCACCGCCGGCGGTGAAGCCGGGCATGACGGGGCAGGTGGAGTTCATCGGTGCCAGCACGTCGCACAACGAGCGCAAGAAGCACAAGCCCGGCGGTGCATGAAGCAATCATCAGGGGACATGGGGAGAATGAACATGCAGGCCGTGAAGAATGCTGCGACCAGGGGGCGGGCGGCTGGCGGCGGGGCTGAAGGGGGCGCGGCTCCGCGCGCCGCCGCCACTGCTGCCGGCGGCATCCCGGGCGGAGCAACACCACCACCGGCAGCCCCGGCCAATGACCGCCTCGCCACCCTGCTGCAGGTGGAGGGCAATCTGCGCAAGCTGCCGGACAGGCGCGCCGTGGAGCTGTTCGCCGTAAACGAGCTGCGCCAGATCCTGCCTTTCTCGCAGGCTGCCTTCATCAGCTTCGGTCCGCGGCAGAAGGCGCGCATAAGCGCCTTTTCCGGCCTCGCGCAGGTAGACAGGCAGGCCCCGCTGGTGCGCGCGCTGGAGCGGCTTGCCACCAGCCTGCTGCACCACCATCCCGATACTGATGCCTTGCGAGGCGACATGCGCCAGCAGGGGGCGGAAATCACGGATGCCGCGTTGAACGAATGGGCCTTCCCCTTCTACCAGTGGCATCTGCTGCGGGATGCACAAGGTCAGCCCTTCGCGGCCCTGCTGTTCATGCGCGCAGAGCCATGGCGCGACAACGAGCAGGTCATCGGCGAGCGCCTGGCCGAGGCCGTCTCCCACGCCATCCGCGCCCTGGCATCCCGCCCGCTGCTCTCGCGCCTGAGGCTGCCGCGCTGGGTCGTGTGGGCTTCCGCGCTGGCGCTGCTGCTGCTGATGCTGCTGCCGGTGCCGATGACGGCCATCGCGCCGGTGGAGGTGGTGGCCGATGACGCGCTGCCCGTTACCGCGCCGATGAATGGCGTGGTGGCCGAAATTCTCGTTGATCCCAATACGCCGGTGAAGAAGGGACAACCCCTGTTCCGCTTTGATGACACGCAACTGAAGGCCGAGGCGCAAGTGGCGGCGCGGCGCGAGCAGGTGGCGCTGGCCCGGCTCATCACCCTGCGCAAGGCCGCCTTTGCCGACCCGCAGGCACGCAGCCGGCTGGCCGAGGCACAAACCGAGCTGGAGCTGGCCCGCGCCGAGCGCGAGCATGCGGAGAAGCTGCTGGCCCGCGTCAACGTGAAGGCCGAGCGCGACGGTATAGCCGTTTATGCCGACCGCAACCGCTGGATAGGCCGCCCGGTGCAGACCGGCGAGAAGGTGATGGAGATCGCCGATCCCTCCCGCGTCGTCTTCCGTGTCGATCTGCCGGTCAGCGACGCCATTGCCATCTCCGAGGGTGGGCGCGTGCGGGTGTTCCTCGATGCCGACCCGCTGAACGCCATCGATGCCCGCGTGCGCTGGGCCAGCTTCCATGCCGAGGAGATTCCCGGCGGCCTGCTGGCCTTCCGCATCATCGCCGAGCCGCTGGGCGAGGACGGCAAGCCATTGCCGCCGCAGCAGGTGCGCGAGCTGCTACGCATCGGCTTTCGCGGCTCCGCCCAGGTGTTCGGCGAAACGGTGCCGCTGGCCTTCTACCTCTTCCGTCGCCCCATCGCCGCCACCCGCCAGTTCCTCGGATGGTGAGCCATGCCGATGCATGACACCTCCCATGACATGCACATGCACAAGGCTGCGGGGCATGGCGCTGCATCCGCTGCCGGGCAGGGCAGGGTGGAGGATGATGACCTGAACGCCCAGCCCCTGCCGCCGCTGCGCGAGGAGCTTTCCATCACCGAGGCGGCGGAAGATGCCGGCTGGGCTGGCGGCTGGCTCATTCACGACCCGCTGCGCAACCGCTATTTCCGCATCTCGCGCCAGAGCATGCGGGCACTGGCCTGCTGGCAGGCAGGCACCATCGGCGGCGTGCGTGCCTGCCTGCATCAGCGTTACGGCATCGAGGCCACGGAGCAGGACATTGCAGACCTGCTCACCTTCCTGCAGCGCAACCACCTGCTGCAGGCAGCTGCCCCCGGGCACTGGCAGGGGCTGTGGCAGCAGGTTCTGGCCATGCGCCAGAAGCCATGGAAGTGGCTGCTGCATCACTACCTGTTCTTCCGCATCCCGCTGGTGCGCCCGCAGCGCTTTCTCGATGCCACCTTTCCTTATGTCCGCTGGCTCGGCTCGCGCGCCGGGCTGCTGGTGCTGTTCGTCATCTTCATCATCGGCGCGTGGCTCACGCTGAAGCAGTTCGACGAGTTCAAGGCCACCTTCATGGCCTTCGTCAACATGGAGGGGCTGCTGCTGTTCGGCCTCACCATCATCATCACCAAGGTGGCGCACGAGCTGGGGCACGCCTACATCGCCACCCGATACGGTGCGCGTGTGCCTCACATGGGCGTGGCCTTCATGGTCATGTTCCCCATGCTCTACACCGACGTAACCGACGCCTGGAAGCTGAAGAACCGCCGCGCCCGCCTGCTCATCGGTGCCGGCGGCATGCTGACGGAGCTGGCGCTGGCCGGCATTGCGCTGTTTCTGTGGGCAGTGCTGCCGGAGGGGCCGGGGCGCACCGCGGCCTTCTTCGTTGCCACCACCAGCCTGCTGACGACGCTGCTGGTGAACCTCAGCCCCTTCATGCGCTTCGACGGCTATCACATCCTCGCCGACCTCTTGCGCATGCACAACCTGCAGCCGCGCGCCTTCGCCCTGGCCCTGTGGTGGCTGAAGCGCCTGCTGTTCGCCATCGATGAACCGCCACCGGAGGAATACCCGCCGCGCCTGCACCGCGGCCTCATCCTCTATGCCTTCGCCACGTGGACGTATCGCTTCTTCCTCTTCGCTGGCATCGCCGTGCTGGTCTACTACGCTTTTCCGAAGGTGCTGGGCATCTTCCTGGCGGCGGTGGAGGTGTGGTGGTTCATCCTGCGCCCGGTGGTGAACGTGCTGAAGGACTGGTGGAAAGACCGGGAGGAGATCATGACCGAGGGAACGCCGAAGCGCCTTCTCATCACCGGCGTCATCCTGCTGGCGCTGCTGTTTGCCCCCATCTGGCGCTCCGTCTCGCTGCCGGCGGTGCTGCTGCCGGCGGTGGAGCAGGAGGTGTTTCCGCCGGAGCCTGCGCGCCTCGTGCGCCTGCACGTGATGCCGGGCCAGCTGGTGCGCAAGGGGCAACTGCTGGCAGAGCTGGATTCCGAGGATCTGAGGCATGAGCAACGCACCACCAGGGCGCGCCTGAAGCTGGTGGAGCAGAAGCTGGCCCGCATGGTGGCAAGCCGTGAAGACCTGCGCCTCATCGACGTGCTCAAGCGCGAGCGCCAGCAGCTGATGACGAAGCTGGCAGGGCTGGCCGGGCGCGCGCAGCGCCTTCAGCTGCGCGCCACCACAAGGGGGCGCGTGCGCACCATGTTGCCGGGGCTGACGGCGGGGCTGTGGGTGGGGCCGCAGACCATGCTGCTGCGCGTGGTGGCGGAAGATGCGCCGACGGTGGCGGCACTGGCACCGGAAACCGTGGTGGGCAGGCTTCAGCCGGGCGCGCAGGGCGTATTCATCGCCGATGACCCCGGCGCGCGCAAGCTGCGCGTGCAGCTTGAGGAAATCGGCACCGCCCGCCGCCAGGGGCGCGACATCCTCTACCTGTCATCCGTGCATGGCGGCCCCGTGGCGGCGGAGCGCGACCCCGAAACCGGCGAGATCCACACCCGCACCGGCATGTTCCCCCTGCGCCTCTCCCCCGTGCCGGAGCAGGACCGGCAAGACACCACCTCCACGGCCAATGCACGCAAGGCAGCGGGCCTCATCCCCACCGCCCACGCTGCCACTCCCAACCACCTTGCCGCTACTTCCGTCATCCCCGGGCTTGCCCCGGGGGAGCATCGCGCCTCTACCCCCACTCCGGCACAGGCGGCAACCCCACCATCATCTCCCACCACGCCCCCTGCCGGAAGCAGGGGCACCGAGGCAAGGCCCCACCCAGCCGGCACTCCCGCACCTCAGGCCATGCCCTGCACCACCGCCTGCCGAGGCCGCATCGTCATTGCCGCTTCTCCGGAGAGCATCGCCGGCCGCCTCACTCGCCGTCTCCTCTCCATCATCCTCCGCGAATCCGGCTTCTGACCCGCTACCGGGAAGGACGCCACGCATACACCGCCAGCGCTGTCCAGATGATGAGGAAGGCAATGAGGCGGTTGAAGTCGAAGGGTTCGCCGAAGACGAAAATGGCGGTGAGGAAGAAGCTGGTGGGGATGACGTAGAACATCAGCCCCAGCGTGGAGAAGCGGATGCGCCGAGCCGCCACGGCATAGAAGAACAGCGGTGCCACGGTCATCGGCCCGGCCAGCAGCAGGAAGGTGGTGTTCCATGCATCATTGCCGAAGTGCAACCCCGCGCCGTTCCACCACTCCCATAGCGCGAACACCACCGACAGCAGCACCGCCTCCACCAGCAACCCCTCCAGCGCGCCCACGGCGATGCGCCGCCGCAGCAGTCCGTAGATGGTGAAGCTGCCACCCAGCGCCAGCGCCAGCCACGGCAGCGCGCCGGTGCTCAGCATCAGCCACGCCACCGCCAGCGTCATCAGCCCCACCGCCAC
>JALSGQ010000128.1 GCA_026982665.1 Hyphomicrobiales bacterium
CCATCGTGCTGGCGGTGGCGAGCTTTCGCTGAGCCGGCCCGGAAGAGCGGGGCTTCTTTTGCGCTGAGGCGCACCGCTCACCGCCCCGCTCCCCCGCCCGACCGCCCAGAGATTGTTTGCAAGGCGGCAGGCAGGGGAGCGGGGCTTCTTTTGCGCTGAGGCGCACCGCTCACCGCCCCGCTCCCCC
This sequence comes from Hyphomicrobiales bacterium, assembly GCA_026982665.1. GTDB lineage: Bacteria > Pseudomonadota > Alphaproteobacteria > Rhizobiales > Aestuariivirgaceae > Thermopetrobacter. The sequence continues at coordinate 188 of JALSGQ010000128.1, forward strand.
GCCCGACCGCCCAGAGATTGTTTGCAAGGCGGTCAGGCGGGGGAGCGGGGCTTATCAACATCACTTCCATTTGCCGGTTGTTTCATGGGGCGACTTGGGGGAAAACACCGGCATGGGCAATGCAGCGGCACAGGCGAGGGAATGCGGGCGCGACGGCATCCTGCCGGCGCATGGCATCCGCTGGCTGGTGGAGAACGGGCATCTGAACAGCAGCGCACCGCTGGATGCCGACCAGGTGCAGCCGGCCAGCTTCGACTTGCGACTGGGCAGCAAGGCGTGGCGGGTGCGGGCCTCCTTCCTGCCGGGGCGCAACCGCACGGTGGCGGAGCGGCTGGAAGACCTGGCGCTGCACGAAATGGCGCTGGATGGCGGCGCAGTGCTGGAGACGGGGTGCGTCTATATCGTGGAGCTGATGGAGCGTCTTGCCCTGCCTGCCGACATTGCCGCCGCCTGCAACCCGAAAAGCTCCACCGGACGCATCGACGTGTTCACCCGCGTCATCACCGAGTCCGGCAAGGCCTTCGACCGCATCCCGGCGGGCTATGCCGGGCCGCTCTACCTGGAAATATCGCCGCGCACCTTCCCCATCCTGGTGCGGCCCGGCTCGCGTCTGGCGCAGATCCGCTTCAAGCGTGGCGAAGCACGGCTGGATGATGATGCCACCCGCGCCCTGCACGCGCGTGATCCGCTGGTGGTGGGCATGCAGCCGGACATCGACGGCGGCGTGGGCTTTCACGTGGATCTCTCCAGCGGCGACATTACCCGGCCCATCGGCTACCGGGCGCGGCGGCATGCCGGGCTGATCGACGTGGACGCGGTAGGAAGGCTTGACCCGCGCAAGTTCTGGGAACCGATCATCGAGCGCGGGCCGCTGGTGCTGGATCCCGGCGAGTTCTACATATTGGCATCAAAGGAGGCGGTTCGGGTGCCGCCCGATCATGCGGCGGAGATGGTGCCGTTCGATCCGTTCGTGGGCGAATTCCGGGTGCATTACGCCGGCTTCTTCGACCCCGGCTTCGGCCATGCGGCAGGCGGTGGCGAAGGCGCGCGGGCGGTGCTGGAGGTGCGGGCACACGAGGTGCCGTTCGTGCTGGAAGACGGGCAGATTGTCGGGCGGCTGCTGTATGAGCCGCTGTGCGAGGCACCGGAGCAGGTTTATGGCGAGGTGGGGTCGCACTACCAGAAGCAGGGCCTGAGGTTGTCGAAGCACTTCCTTGATGATGCGCCGGCTGGCTGCCGGTGAGGGTGCAGGGGATTGGCGGAAGAAAAGCTGCGGCCCGAATACGTTGCTTTTAACGTGAAGGGAAGACATGCGCGAGATCTGCCTGGACACGGAAACCACCGGCCTGAAGCCGGAGGAAGGGCACCGGATCATCGAGATCGGCGCGGTGGAGCTGATCGACAAGGTGCCGACGGGAAAGGAGTATCACGTCTACATCAATCCCGAGCGCGAGGTGCCGCAGGAGGCCGTCAACATTCACGGCATCACCAACGAGTTTCTCGCCGACAAGCCGTTGTTCGCAGACATTGCCGAGGACTTTCTCGCCTTCATCGGCGATGCGATGCTGGTGATCCACAATGCCGAGTTCGACCGGCGGTTCATCAACGCCGAGTTCGAGCGCCTGGGCATTCCCCCCATCGAGCGCAGCCGCTGCGTGGACACGCTGCCCATGGCGCGGGCCAGGTTTCCCGGTGCGCCGGCCTCGCTGGATGCACTGTGCAAGCGCTTCGGCATCGACAACAGCCACCGCGACCTGCACGGCGCGTTGCTGGACGCGCAACTGCTGGCGCAGGTCTACCTGGAGCTGACGGGCGGGCGACAGCGGGCGCTGGGACTGGAAAGCGATGCGCTCGCCTCCGCTGCTGGCAATGCCACCAGTGCAGCCGCCGCCGATTCCGGCGTGCCTCGTCATCCTCCGCGCCCTGCTCCCCTGCCCTCCCGCCTGAGCACGGATGCAGTGGAACAGCATGCACGCTTCATCGAAACCCTGGGTGAAGAGGCATTGTGGAGGCGATTCAGTCGAACATGAAGAAAAGTTTTCCAGCCTGCCCGGCAGGCTGGAAATGCCTTTCTTCACGCTCAGCCGCCCACTGGCAGGTGCGTGAGGTCAGCGCCTGCGCTTCCTGCCCGCGGGGCAACCTCACGATGCGTCCTCAATGCCTCCTGCCTTCTCCTGGAAATAGCGCAACACGTAGATGCGGCAGGCAGAAGCCAGCGAACGCCCCTGCCTGTTGCGGTCAACCTCCGTCAACAGCGCCGACAGCGACAGCTGGCGCACGCGCGCAATGGCGCGCAATGCCTGCCAGAACTCGTCTTCCAGCGAAACGCTGGTGGAATGCCCGGCAATGCGCACGGAGCGCTTCACCGGCCGTTTCTTCCTGTTGTCATCATTGCCCCCGGCCCCCTGCATCGTTTCACTCATACCACGCACTCTCTCGCACTACGGGGCCAGACCACGCACATCGCACACACGGCAGGCATGCACACGGCCTGCCCCAAGGTTGCAATCACTCGGGACCGATCATCTTCTCCGGCCGCACCAGGCGGTCGAATTCTTCCTCCGTTACATAGCCAAGGCGCAGCGCCTCCTCGCGCAGCGTGGTGCCGCGCTCGAACGCCGCCTTGGCGATTTCCGTCGCCTTGTCGTAGCCTATCTTCGGTGCCAGCGCCGTTACCAGCATCAGCGAGCGTTCCACCAGGTCGGCAATGCGCTCGCGGTTCGGCTCCAGCCCTTCCAGGCAACGCCTGGTAAAGCTGCTGGCAGCATCAGCCAGCAGGCGGACGGACTGCAGCACGTTGTAGGCGATCACCGGCTTGAAGGCATTCAGCTCGAAGTGCCCCTGCGAGCCGGCCATGCTCACCGTGGCATGATTGCCCATCACCTGCGTGCAGACCATGGTGAGTGCCTCGGCCTGGGTGGGGTTCACCTTGCCGGGCATGATGGAGGAGCCGGGTTCGTTGGCCGGCAGCTTCAGCTCGTAGATGCCGCAGCGCGGGCCGGAGCCGAGGAAGCGGATGTCGTTGGCGATCTTGAACAGGCTGGCAGCAATGGTGGAGAGCATGCCGGAAGCCTCCACCATGGCATCATGCGCAGCAATGGCCTCGAACTTGTTGCCGGCGGCGCGAAATGGCAGCCCGGTCATCTCGGCGATGTTGTTGGCCACCATGATGTCGAAGCCGGTCTTCGTGTTCAGCCCCGTGCCCACCGCGGTGCCACCCTGCGCCAGCGCCTGCAGCCGCTCCAGCACCGCTTGCGCGCGTTCGATGGAAAGCCGCACCTGGCAGGCATAGCCGGAAAACTCCTGCCCCAGGGTGAGCGGCACGGCGTCCATGGTGTGGGTACGGCCGATCTTGATGATATCGTTCCACGCCTTCATGTGCCGCTGCAGCACTTCCAGCATGCGCTGCAAGGCGGGGATGAGGCGATGGGTTATTTCCTCCACCGCGGCAATGTGCATGGCGGTGGGGATGGTATCATTGGAGGACTGGGCGCGGTTGACGTGATCGTTGGGGTGCACCGGCTCCTTGCTGCCGATGCGCCCACCGAGGATCTCGATGGCGCGGTTGGCAATGACCTCGTTGGCGTTCATGTTGGTCTGGGTGCCGGAGCCGGTCTGCCATACCGACAGCGGAAAATGGTCGTCCAGCGCGCCTTCCGCCACCTCCGAGGCCGCCTGCATGATGGCCTTGGCCAGCTCCGGCGCAAGGTCTCCCAGCTCCATGTTGGCCTTCGCCGCTGCCCACTTGACGATGCCCAGCGCGCGGATCATCGGGCGTGGCATGCGCTCCTCGCCAATGGGGAAGTTCTGCAGCGCACGCTGGGTCTGCGCTCCCCAGTAGCGATCAGCCGGGATCTGCACCTCGCCGAAGCTGTCCGATTCGAATCGGTAATCCATTTGTCCGCATCCACCAGCCATTGATCCCGCCACCGCCCTGCCCCGCCTGGCATGATGCACGCAAGATATTGAGGCAGGCACAAGAAAGCATGGAAAATACGACCTTTTCAGCCTCTTCCACCCCCACCGCGCGCACACTTGAACCAGACAGCTCAAGCCGCGGAACAGAAAAGGCCGGCCGGATTTCAGGCAGGAATCCCCTCCCGCCGGGAAGTATTAACAGTATTTCCACGCCCGCGCAATGCCGAAAACAGGGGTTTCATGGTAATACAAAATACTTTTTAGAATAAATCAAAAATATTCCTCTTGTCTAATTTGCAAGAAAAATAAAAAGCTGAAAAAATTTTCCTCCCACCAGCTTCGAGAAAATGGCAAGCACTGCAAAAACAACAATGGAAGAACAGGACCCTTTTTCAGTCCATTATTGCCATGAAAATGGCACCATGACGCCATCAATATGCCGCATTTGGAATTCCCGCCAGGATTGCCCGCACCCGGCGCTACCTTGCCAGCAATACGGCGCGGCAGGCACGCGGCAGGTCGCCGAGCATGATTTCGCGGCGCGGCTTGGGCTTTGCAGGACGCGATCGCGGGATGGGAATGCCCTGGTGGAACAGCTTGACCTTGCGCTTGCCACCACCCCAGGGTTCGTCGGAATACCACCATGCCAGGTGTTCGCCGCAGCCGGTTCCGTCGGCAGGGCGCGGATCACCCTGGTCCTTGCAGTTTTCTGCATCCTTCGGGCAGCGCAAGCGCACGTGGAAATGATAATTGTGCCCGTAATAGGGGCGAATCTTCGCAAGCCATGCGCGCTCCCGCTCCCCTTTGCGGGCTGACCAGTCGCACAGATACTTCTTGATGGGCGGATGCACGAAAATGCGCTGCACCTGCGGATACAGCGCCGCCATGCGCAACAGCTTCGCATGGCGCTCGGTGAAACGTTGCGGGTTGATGCGCTTGCGGTCGAGCGTCATCAGCCTGGCGGAGATGGTGTTGCGCTCTTCCATCGTGAGGACGCGATCAGGCATTTCGGTGAACCAGATGTCGGCATCCAAGCCTATCTGATGCGAGGCATGGCCGGTGAGCATCGGCCCGCCACGCGGCTGCGACAAATCGCCAATGAGCAGCCCGTTCCAGCCGATTTCGCGCTTCGCCTTGCGGGCGAAATCCTGCAGGAAGGCAATGAGCTGCGGCTGCCCCCAGTAGCGATTGCGCTTCGGGCGCATCACCTGCCAGGCATCGCCGGTGAGCCTGAGCGGCACATTGCCGGCAGCACAGCCCTTCGAGTAATAGCCCAGTGGTTGTGGCGACATGGGTGCTGGCGTGCTGCGGGCCGCAAACAATTGCCTTGCAGGTGTGGCGGCCAATGCAGCAGGAGAAAGGTCCTGAAAACGCACCTTCGTAACGGCTGCACCCTCATTTTCGGCCTTGCCATAGGAGGCGGGATCATTGGCCGTGAGCGGGTATGGCCGCACGAAAACGGTGTAATCACTGCCCGTGGTGGCGGCCGTGCTTTCCCCTTCGGATGCAGCCTGCAGTGCGGCCACACCGCTCCATGCCTGCATCAGCATCACGGCAAGGCCAAGAGGCACCAACCTGCGCCAACCACGCCTGCGCCCATGCCTGCAGACATGCATGGCGGCATCATTTCTTCTTGCGAAAGGCATCGAGCCTGACCACTTTCTCAGCCTGTTTCTCCCCACGGGCAGTTTCATCACCCGCCTTGCCGGCACCTGTCGCGGACGCATCAGCAGAGGAAGCCGCGGCCGCATCTGTCCCCACCTCGGCATCAGCCCCTTCGCCGCGCACGACGCGGGAGGATCCCCCTTCTTCTGCCGAGGACGTGCCCTGCACACTCTGAAGCAGCGCCTGCTCGTCATCGTTCATGCGGCGGAACTGCAGCGCGAACTGCACGGAAGGGTCGAAGAAGCCGGTGATGGCATCGAACGGCACCACCAGGTGCTCCTGCACGCCACCAAAGGACAGCCCCACCTCGAAATGGCGTGCATGCACCTTCAGCCCCCAGAACTGGTATTGCAGCACGATGGTCATCTCTTCCGGGTATTTCTCGCGCAGCCTGTCGGAAAGCTGCACGCCGGGATGACGCGTGTCGAAGGCGATGTAGAAATGATGATCGCCCGGCAGACCGGAGCGCTGCACCCGGCGCAATGCCATGCGCACCACCTCCTTCAGCGCCGCTTCCACCAGCAGGTCGTAGCGCATTTCATCCTGCGGCGGCGCGGCACCCGCACCATCATTGCCTGCCTTGTCGCTCATGCTGCCTCTCCCGCATTCATGCGCACCCCCAACCCAATGGCGCGCCGCTGCTGCCTGATGGCGAATCATCAGACTTGCAGCTCAACCCTACAAACACAATCCATAACGCAATTTTAACGCTGTCCGAAGCAGTTGGAAATGCCCGCCACGCCATGCCGGGCAGCCTGCCATGCAACATCACGCCAGAGCGGAGAATACCACACAAGGAAAAGAAGGAAGATTAGATTTTTCTAATATATTCTTTCCCGCAAATCCATTATATTAGAACGTTCAAATATTCTTGCCGATGCTTGCGTCTGGCGCATCTTTTGTCTACTCTGCGGCACAAGCAAGAAGGTCGATGAGATGCCGCCCTGCCAGGGGTGGCAAGCGTTGCCTGGCATCGGCGGTGTCAGTCGGGAGGGGGACGACACATATGAAGTATGGAAAGGCGGGCCTGGCGGCACTCGTTTTCCTGGGCGGCCTGGTGTTTGCCGGGCTGTTCAACGTGGGTCTGGGCTTTACCAACACGACGGAGTTCTGTGTTTCCTGCCACTCCATGCAGTGGAACAAGGCGGAATGGGAGGAAAGCCTGCACTATTCCAACCATGCCGGCGTGCGGGTGGGCTGCGCCGACTGCCACGTGCCGAAGGAGTTCGGCCCCAAGATGGTGGCCAAGATCGTGGCGGCGCGCGACGTGTGGCACGAGATTCTCGGCACCATCAACACCAAGGAGAAGTTCGAGGCGTATCGCTGGAAGATGGCCAACCGCATCTGGGCGAAGATGAAGGCCAACGATTCGCGCGAATGCCGGGTGTGCCATTCGTGGGAGGCAATGGCGCTGGATGACCAGGATCGCATCGCCAGGAAGAAGCATGCCAGGGCGCGCGAGGAGGGCAAGACCTGCATCGACTGCCACAAGGGTGTAACGCACGAACTGCCGGACGAGCCGGAGGACAGCTGATCGCCTGGTGGCGCTGCCACCAGTTGCCGTGGCGATGCAGAAGGGCGCAAATGGCGAAGTGGCGGAATGGCGGAATGGTGCAAGACGCAGCAGATGCGATGATGAGACAACAGGGGGCTTGATCATGATCATGCCCCTTGCTGGCGAGACAAGGCAGACAACAGCGTGGAGCGAAGCGGCGGCCAGAACATGATGGAAGCTGCCATGCACAATGGAAACGGGAATGGTGCCGGTGCCGGCAGGCGTGGCCTGCCGGCATCCATGCTGTTGCTGAGACAGGCCGGGGCTGCTGCCTGCGTGCTTTTTGCCGGCGTTGCCGCATCTCCTGCCTGGGCGATGGAAACGCCGCCCGAGAACATCATGCCCCGCCAGCAGGCGGAGCAGCAGTGGAAAAAGGCGGCAAAACGGCACGTGGACCTCTCGCCGGCTGCCTCGGAGCTGCGGCTGGCCAGCAGTGTTGGCGACCTCGACACAGTGCGGCGGCTGGTGGAGGAGCAGGGTGTTTCCATCAATGCCGCCAACCAGTATGGCAAGACTCCGCTGATGATGGCGGCGGAAAACGGCAACGCGGAAACAGTGCCCTGGCTGCTGTCGAAGGGGGCGGATGTGAATGCCCGCACGGTGGCCGGCTGCACGGCGCTGACGCTGGCGGCGGACAACAACTATCCCCGCGTCATAGAGCAACTGCTGAAGCATGAGGCATTCGTCAACACTCGCACGCGGGCCGGTCATACGCCGCTAATGAGCGCGGCCAAATACGGCAACACGGATGTGGTGCGGCTGCTGCTGCAGAAGGGGGCTGATGTCAATGCCCGGGATGCACGCGGGCGCACGGCGCTGATGCGCGCCGCAGAAGAAGGGCACGAGGAAATCGTGAAGCTGCTGCTGGCAGCAGGGGCGGACCCAGATCTTGCCGACGAGCACGGCACCACGGCGCTGATGCGCGCAGCCGACACGCGGCATTCCACCATTGCGCGGATATTGCTGGAGCATGGCGCAGACGTGGATGCGCGCGATGGCACGGGCATGGCGGCGCTGATGCGGGCTGCCGAGGAAGGCAACAAGGTGGTGGCGAGCGTGCTGCTGAAGCATGGGGCCAAGGTGAACCTGCAGGATGCAGATGGCGAAACGGCGCTGATGAAGGCTGCTGCCAGCGGCTCGGCGCGCCTGGTGCGTCTGCTGCTGGAGCACGGAGCCGATACACAGCTGAAAGATGCCCATGGACGCACGGCACTGGACGTGGCGCGCACAGCGAAGGAGCAGAAGATGATCCAGCTGCTGGCGGCTGCAGGCACGCCGCAGGCAGCTGCGAAAACGCGAGAGAGACAGGAATGACGGCTGCCGGGCTGCCGATTTCGTTCTGCTTCTGCAGGACATGGCGGCAATGGCACCGGATCAGGATTCCATCCTGCCGGCAGGCAGGGTGGATGTAGCGGTCCTCTCCGGGAGGGGCCAGGATCAATGCAACGAGGAGGAGACAGATGCCAAGCAAGATGAGGCATGTGTTGATGGTAGCGGGCCTCGCCATGGGGCTGGCTGCCACATCTGCCCAGGCGGGCAGCCATGGTGGCGGAAAGAAGATGAAGCCGGAGCTGATCTCCGGCGCACCGGGAGCCTTGCTGGCGGCGCAGTGCGCTGGCTGCCACGGCCCCAGCGGCAACTCCGTCGGCCCGGCCATTCCCACCATTGCCGGCCAGAACAAGGACGTGCTGGTGGGGATGATGAAGGAATATGCTTCCGGCGAATATCCTTCCACCATCATGGGCCGTATCGCCAAGGGCTATGACGAGAAGGACCTCGAGGCCATTGCCGAATACTTCTCCAGGCAGAAGTTCGTGCCGGCCAAGCAGGAGTTCGACGCCGCGGCGGCCAAGGAAGGTGCCAAGCTGGCGGAGAAATACTGCGAGAAGTGCCACGAGGATGGCGGCAAGAAGGTGGACGAGGACATCGCCCGGCTGGCCGGGCAGTGGCTGCCCTACCTGCAGT
>JALSGQ010000129.1 GCA_026982665.1 Hyphomicrobiales bacterium
GGGTCCGACAATTCCTCCAAGCCCCCATCCCAGGACAGCCCCAAGCAGCGGGCAGGACGTAAGCGGAAGCAGCCGACGGGGCGCAAGAAGGGCGCCCAGGTGGGTCATCCCAAACATGAGCGGGCGCTGGTGCCGGAAGCGGATGAGATCCGGCACTATTTTCCGAATGGACGGTGCGCGTGTGGCGGGACGGTCGAGGTATCGGGCTACCGCCCCCACCAAGTATTCGATCTGCCCGAGGTTCGCTATGAAGTGGTCGAACACCGCTGTTATGAAGGGCGTTGCTGCCTTTGCGGACAGAAGCACAAAGGCCGGCTGCCGTCTGAAGTGCCCTTGGGACAGATGGGACCTGGGCTGGTGGCCTGGATTGGATTACTCAACGGCCGCTATCACCTGTCGCTTCGGGAAGTGGAAGCGCTGTTGGAAGAACAATGGGGGTTGAAATTCAGCCTGGGAGCGATCAGTGAAAGCCAAGCCCCGTTGCAGCAATGGCTGGGGCCGGTCTACCGTCAGATTGGCGAAGCGGTGAGGCGAGCCTGTGTGGCGCATGCCGACGAGACCCGGCACTACCGGAATCGCAGCGTCTACTGGCTGTGGACCTTGACGACCGACGAAGCGGCTTACTTCATGACCCACTACTCCCGGGGCAAGGGCGCAGCCCAGGCGCTGTTGGGCGATTTTCAGGGCATTTTAGTCACCGACCGCCATGGTGCCTACAACGACCACCCGGAAGCGGTGCACCAATACTGCTGGGCCCACCTGATCCGCAATCTGGAAAGGATCGCCCAGCGCAAGGGGCAAGCCGGCCGAGATGGCAAACGGTTGCTGAAAATTGCCCGGATGACGGTCCACTGCGGCAAACGCTGGTGTCAAAGCCATTACCAATCCGACCGTTACCGAAGGCGCCTTTTCTGGCTGAAAGCACGGTTCTACCGAGAACTGGAACAGGCTGCCCGAAGGCACGGCGACAGCAAGACCGGTCGCAGTTGCCGCAAGCTACTGGGAGACTTCCCCCGCTTCTGGACCTTTCTCGATCATCCCGGCGTGCCGATGACCAACAACACCGCCGAAAGGGCGTTGCGTCCCTATGTCATCTGGCGCAAAAAGAGCTTTTTCAGCCAATCCCACCGGGGTGATTGCTTCAGGCCCATGATCCTGTCGGTGATCGAAACCTGCAAGCGCCTCAAGATTGGCGTCTATCAAACCCTGCGGACCATCTGTGCCCAAGGCATGTGCGATGGAAAGGTCACTTTTCGCCTCCCTATCCCAGAACCTCAGGCTTTGCCTGCGCCAAGCTCG
>JALSGQ010000130.1 GCA_026982665.1 Hyphomicrobiales bacterium
CTTCGCCACAAGGGACTGTTTACCTTGTGCATTTCACGTTGTCAAAAAGCCCACCGATTTTCTCGGCGCAAAATATCAGTTGCCATTTGCGGATTCCGATGTGCCAGAAGCTGTTGGGGGTGAAGGCGCGTTCGCAGGTTCGGGGGGCAGGAACCTGACCAGCTTCAGGCCATCGATATCCACCGGCATGCGACGGTTCTTGCCGCACGTGCGAAAGTCAAACCCACTTTCATTCGGTCTGCTCCAGACCATGACCGCATCACCTTCACCGATATCTCCGATAACCTGTTCCCAGATCATCTCGCGCGTGCGGGCGGAGTAATTGCCCACATACACGCCGGCACGCACTTCCAGCAGCCAGACGGCAAGGCGCCCGCGCAACCGTGGCGGCGCATTTTCAAGAACGATGACCAGCATCTCCCGATGGATCCTCCGGTATGGCGATGGGCATGGCTTCATCATGCGGGGGTGGTGGTTCTATGCCGCCTGCCGCCAGCATTTCCTCGATGGCAGGGATGATGCGCTTGAGCAGACCGGTGCTGCGGAAGCTGTCGCGGCAGGCACGGCGGGTTTCTCCCACCGGGTCGGAGGCAAAGGGCTGGATGCCACGCTGCGCCTTGCCGGCAATGCGAAAGGCCGTGGGCACGACACTCTCGAACTTGAAGACATCGGCCACGTCATAAACGAAGGAGCGCGGCTTGCCGGTATGCAGAAAGCCTATCGCCGGGGCATAGCCGGCGGCCAGGATGGCGGCTTCCGACAGTCCGTAGAGGCAGGCGGTAGCCTCCGACAGGCAGCGGTTTGGCAGATCGGCGCTGTCGAATTGGCCGGGCGTGTAGCGACGAGCGGTCCATTTCACGCCGAATTGGCGGGCAAAGTTCTGATACATGCGCTTCACGCGGGCGCCTTCCAGGCCGCGCAGTTGCTCTATGGAGCGGCGCAACGGGGCTTCATCACCGAAACGCATGGCATACATGGCACGCACCACCTTCAGGCGCAGCGAGTCATCCAGCGCCAGGCGCGCCTGATAGAGCAGCTTGTCGGAACGCGCGCCACCCGGCTGGCCCGCCGAATACAGGCGCACGCCAGCCTCGCCAACCCAGACCAGCAGGCAGCCGACCCGCGCTGCCAGCGCTACCGCGGCATGGGAGATGCGAATGCCCGGCTCCAGCATGATGCAGGCGATGCCGCCTATGGGGATCTGGGTGCGCACGCCGTTCTTGTCGAGCAGCACGAAAGCGCCATCGATGACATCCAGGCGCCCCTTCTCCAGAAACAGGATGGATGCGCGATCCTTGATGGGAATGGGGCGCGGAGGGCGCATGCCGAGAATGTTGCCGCCTTTGCTCATCGCCGCCTCCGGCTCGTCATCTCATGCCCTCATGTCATCATGCCCGGCGGATCAGCATCAGGCCGCAGCCGAAGGCCTTGGCCGGGCCGAACCCCCGGCGAAGCCGCTGCAGGAATGCCTCGGGGTCGGCAACCTCCAGCAGGCCGTTGAAGTCCAATGTGGAGATGTTGGCATGACGAGCACCCTTGCGGCGTGGCAACTGGTGTTGCCTGTAGCCGCTGCACGAGACCGACAGCAGGCGAAAGCCATGACGCTGCCCCTGTGCCGCCAGCCAATCCGCCCCGGCCTGCTGGATGACCTGCTGGCGGATGATGCGGCGTTCCCGCGATTCTCCATCGGCTTCACGGGATGCTTCCCATGCGCGCAATCTGTCCATGACGACATCGTGGCGCTGGCCGCGCCTGCCTGACCCCTGCCTGCGGCTGACAACCGGGTTGGCGCGCAGGGAGAAGGCCAGCCGGTCGCCTGCCCGCAGGAGTGGCGCGAACTCCTTGCTTTCGATGTGGAAGAACGCGCTTTCGGGGCGGCGGGCAGAGAGAGTGTAGAATACGCCATGCTTGTCTTCACGCCACAGGAAATCGCGGATTCGGTCATGGTGGTCGGCGAACAACGACCAGATCAGCTTGTGCCGGGCGGCCAGCACCTGCCTGTCATCCGGGGGCAGAAGCAGCTCCGCGATGGCCTGCACTGCCACCTCGGACTTCAGGCGAATGCGGGAGAAAAAGAGAGCGCTCATGGCTGTTTCTCCTCCTCATCAGGCCGTGGCAGCACGCAGACGGCCTCGTAACGCTCGGCAAAATGCCAGTGAATACGATCCAGTGGCTGATCGTTGCGGCGCTCCAGCCGATAGTCGTTCACGCGCAGGTCTGCCGCAGCGGGCACGGCTGCGTAAGGACGCGGCGGCTGGTAGCCGGCAATGTGGCCCAGCCAACGCATGAACAGCTCTTGCCGTTCGGGATGAGGAGAGCCGGCATGGTCTGCGAGGGCCTGGAGCAGGTCATCCGCCTCCACGATGCGTGGATCCAGTGGCAGGGAAAGCGGACAGGACTTGCGCCCCAGATACAGCGTGAATGCCGGCTTACGCAGCGCTGCGGCCATTTCTTCCAGCGTCCACGGGCAATCGCTCATGCGGGCATAGGCGGCAGTGAACAGCACGTTGGTGCGGTAGTCCCGCCGGGTAAGCTCGGCATTGTCTGTCGGCTTCAGGGCGGCCAGCGCATCACGGCGCGTCTGTGGCCGCCTGATGCGTGCGGTGGGCACATACTGGGCCGTGTGAAAGTCCTGCATCACCTGGCCGGGGTGTTCCACGCGCACGGCGGTTTCAATGGTGTCGGCCAGCGCCTGCTGATGCTGGCGGTCGTGACGGCGAATGCCCAGCGCCGCGCCCAGCAGGCCGATGAGCGCCGACTTGCCGGGGCGCTCGCGGCTGCCACGGCGCTCATGGCCTGCCTCCGAGCCGAAGGAGGCCATGGGCGCGGCGAGGGTAACGAGGAGGAAATGCGGCATGGTGCGGCTCCTGCTTTTCCGCTTCTGCCTCAGGACGTGCAGAAGGCCTTGATGTCATCCAGCGTGCCTGAGTGCCCCACGTGCATGGTGGCGATTTCATCGGCGCATTGACCGTAGGCCTTGTCCATTTCCTCGCGGAATTGCTCCAGCCGTTGCACCGAGGCATTCATGAGATCCTGATCCCGCACCGGCTGCAGGAAGGCACCGGCCAGGGTGCGCGGCTGCTGGTCGCCCTTTTCCGCCATGATGTATTCGGCCCGCCCGCCGTGAGCGAAACTGTTCTTCTTGCCATCCGGCGAGCTGGTGGCCAGCGCCTCCACCAGCGCGGCAATGGCGGCATTGGCAAGCTCCTCGTCGCCGTCGAGATTGTCCCCCAGCAGATCACGATTGATGCAGGCATAGATGTAGAAGACGCCGGAGCCGAACCCCAGCTCGCCGATGAAGCCGGCACCGGCATCCTCCGACGGAGCCTTCAGGTCATCCACGGCGGTGTAATAATCATCTTCCACGTGCACCTGGTTGGTGGTAATGGCGTGGGCGATCTGCACCGCCGCCTCGCGGTTGTAGTCGGGATTGTCGGCCAGCATGCGCCCGAACATGGCAATGTCGGCGGCGCCATCTGCCCGGCGCAGGATGCGCTTCGCCAGCTCCTTCTTGTCCGGCAGTTCTTCTCCGGCCAGCGCCTTCTCCGCCAGTTCCAAGGCAAATCGCTTCTCTTCCGGCGAGATGAAGGCAAGCTGCTCTATGTCCGCGGGGTTGGCATCCTTCTCCTTCTTCAGCTTGCCGAAAACCTCGGCTATCTGGCGGGCAATCTCCAGCGCCTTCTGTTCATCCGCTCCCTGTTGGCGCAGGTATTCCATCACGATGCGTCCCAGGCGCTGGGTGCGCTCGCCCAGGTTGCCGTCAAGCCCCTTGCGGAAGGCATCGGAGATGCGCACGGCGCGCTTCAGCGCCTGAGAGGAGATGCGCATGCGCTCGGCATTGCCGAAGCGGGCGGTCTTGGGGCGGCCCAGGTCATCCCGGTTGGGGTTGGAGGGTGGATAGGTGGTGAGCAGGTGAAGCTGGATGAAACGGCTCATGAGATGGTCTCCCGTTGCTGATCGTTGGAGATTTCGGGGACGGCATCGCCGGCATTGTAGTAGTCGTAGATCCAGCGGATCCGTGTTGCCTCGTTCCACCGGAACATCGACCGAGCAATGTCGGCGACATTGGCCTTGGCCTTCAGCAGATTGACCGCGTTGCGCATCTGGCGCATGAGGTCTTCGGCCGTTTCGGCGGCCATCAGGCGCTGAAAGCGCAGGGCGGACATGATGCCCGGCTCATCCTTTTTCTGCGGCCCCAGCCTGCGGGCCAGTTTCTGGCCGCCGTCATGTTCGCGCACATGCGCCAGCACGGCGGCGATGGCGCCGATGCGGGCCAGTTGATCGGGCCTGTCCGGCGTGATGCCCAGCCGCCGCGCCAGCCTGATGGCACTGGCCTCCGTCAGCGCCTCCACCGGGGTGGTGGCGCGGCGCAGCCTGGCCAGCGCGGCAGGGTCGCCACGGCTCACGGCGTCGCCTGCTTCCTGCGGTTGCAGCTCCTGCCACCATTGCAGGGCGATGTTGCCGGGATCCTTCCCGCCGTGTTCCGAAGCATTGCTCATGGGGTATCTCCTCATGTTCGGGCAGGTTGGGGCAGCGCGAGTGCTTCACGCATTTTCCCGCCATGCAGGGTGCGGCGCAGCTTTGCGCGGGCATCCACGATCTGGCGGGCTTTCAGCGGATCGGACGGGTCGGGCTGCACGGCTTCATCGAACAGGGCCAGCGCCGCCTCCCGCAGCGCGTCGTGCCACTGCCGGGCCAGCTCGACCATGTCCGCGTCGGGGTTTTCCGACAATGCGGCCAGCAGCTCGTGAAAGCGGTTTTCGGTATGGGCGAAAAAGCCTTCGCGCCGTGCCGTGATCAGGGCGCTGTCGGCCTTCGGTTTCTTGCCACCGGACTTCAGCGCCTCCTGCACTGCGCCGATAGACAGCTTCAGGGCAAGTTCCGCCGCTTTCACCATGCGCCCGGCAAGGGTGTCCAGCCTGGTGCGATGCGCAGCGTCGCGCGCCAGGTGCATGGGCTGCTCGGCATACAGGAAGTCGAGCGGGCGCATGTTGCTCATGGCCCAGCCAGTGGCGATCACGTGGGCCTTGCCGCCGCCAAGCCCGTTTTCCCAATCCTCGCGGAATTGCCGGATATTGCGGGCAGGCTCACGGGTATCATCGGTGCTGCCGGCAACGATGGCGAACCAGTCCTGGTAGCTGAAGCGCCCCGCGGGCGGGTGCATGGGAAGCAGTTCCGGGTCGCCGGCCTTCTTCCTGTAACAGGGCGTGAGCGGGTGCTGCCAGTGGCCATAATTGATGCCGTGTGGCCGCGTGATGTAACCGCACACGAGGATTTTCGGCGTTTCACCCGTCAGATCGCAGGGTAGGCCTTTCTCGTTGCTCGTGAACAGCAGGTGGATACGCCGCGGCATGCCGAAGAAGCATTGCAGCGGGTGCACGCGCGGGTCTGTTGCATGCACCTCCTGCCCTTTTTCCGAGGTCAGCGTCGGTGCCAGCCAAGGAAACACCTTTTCCGGATGGGAAAGGTCGGGCGGCGGAAAGGCGGCATGTGTCAGCACATTCGACCACAGCAGCCGCCACAATGACGGGGTTTCCTCGCCCGGTGGCTTGACGAAGGTGCTCAAGGGACCGCCGCCGCGCATGGACGTGCGATGCCCGGCGCCACCGGACGGGGCGAACTGCTGCAGGGCATACAGGGCAATGGCGGCGGCAGGAAGCGACAGGCGTTCATAGCGCTGCCGCTTGACCATGAGATCGGCATTCTTGCTGATGGTGCTGGCGCCGGCGGAATCGATGAACAGGGCTTCCACCGTGTTGGGATCATCCTGCAACTCGTCGAAATCCTGCATGAAGCGCGGGCCTTCACCGTCCAGGTGGAAGGCCGTGGCGAAAGGCGCGAGGGCAGCATCCAGCTCCTCCGTTGTAGGCGGCTTCCCCAGCCGCATGTGCCATTGCCTGGTGTCCTCCGGGGCGAAGGAAACCTGCAGCAGGCCGATGAGCAGCTCCAGCGTGGCGATGTTCAGATCCGGGCGCGGCCAGTCCGGGAAGACCGCCTCCCGCGGCGTGCCGATATCGGCAGGGATATCCGCGGGGCGAATGGTGGCGCGACTACCATCCCGCAGACGCACGGGAATCCATGGGTCGGAAAGCAGGTTGAAGGGCATGAGACAACAATCCTGCGTGCTTGTTTTTCCTTCATGTCCATCATTTGACTATTAAATGTTCTCATATGACAATTGCGGCGTCAATGCGTTGTGGTGCTTCGTTGATGAGTTGTGGATATCTCCATTTGCAAGCATATTATGGCATGCCTCATGCCTGCCTTTGCAGGCCGAATTCATCGATGATGAGCGCACATGACGCTCCCTCCAGCAGCAGGCGGCCTTCGGCATCCACTGGCGCAACGAGCATCTTGCGCTGCCATGCAGGCCATTTCTGCCTGATCTCTTCCACCTGCCGACGCCAGACCGCCGCCGTCTCCGCACCTCGCAACCACGTCTCGCGCACGGATATTTCCGACAGCGCCCAGGCGCGGGTTTCACTGTCAGCCGCGCACCACGGAACGAGCTGGCCATTGTCGATACGCGCCAACCGGATAGTGGTGGTCGGCTCGCCCAGCCGGGTGCGGAGGATATTCTCCTCCAGCCAGTTGCCGGCACTGGCGTAGCCATCATGCAGGTTCAGCAGGTTGAACTGAGCGGTGGCGCGGTCTCCCCATTGCTGGCCTTCATGTTCCTCGTCCATCTGCTGCAGGGCAGGCGGGCATTCCGCTTCGCCTACCGGGGCATAGACGTATTCGATCATGCTGCGTATGTCGCCGGGCACGGCGAAACCGCCCTTGTCGAACAGGACTCTCGCCGTGCGCCACAGCAGCGCGTGATTGGGATAGACGTATGCTCCCCGCTGCCCCTGGGCAAACAGCCATCTGTCATCTTCCACCCTGTCGGGATCGGGTGAAACGACAAGAAGCCGCGGGCCTTCCACCGGCCTGTTGCGGGCCGGGCGCAGATCCATGTGCCGCCACAGGCGCCCGGCGCGCTGAATCAGCAGGTCGATGGGGGCAAGATCCGAAACCACCAGGTCGAAGTCCAGGTCAAGGGACTGCTCGATCACCTGCGTGGCCACCAGCACCCGTCCCTTGCGTTCTTCCACCGAACCATGCTTGCCGAACACGGAAACGCAGCGCTGTTCGATCTCCTGCCGATCACCCATGGCATAACGGGCGTGAAAGAGATCTGCCTGTACGCCCCGCTGCCGCAGTTGCCGCACCGCCTCGATGGCGTCATCCACCGCATTGCGCACGAAGGCCACGGCGGCACCGGCGCGGCTGGCCTGCGCGATGGCCTCGAGGGCGGCGGCAGGATCGGGCAGACGCTCCACCTGAACGCGGCGCACGGTATGCGCTGCCGGCGTGATGTTGCCCAGTTGCTGCGTGCCTTTCCGGCTGGTGATGCTCAGCAGCGGATAGGAGGCATCGCGGGTGGCTGGCTGCGTTGATGGCGCAGCGAAATGTGGCTGCATCCGCAGCCCGCTGCAGAAGGCATCCTGCAGCGCCGCGCGTTTTTCCGCCGGCAGGGTGGCGGACAGGACAATGGCCGATCCGCCATGCGCGGCGTGGAATTGCAGCAGCCGTTCCAGCTCTTGCGACACGTAGGCGTCATAGGCATGGGCCTCGTCGATGACGAGAATGCGATCAGCCAGCCCCCACAGCCGCAGGGACTGGAACTTCGAGGGCAGGACGGCCAGCAGGGCCTGGTCGATGGTGCCGATACCGACATGGGCCAGGAAGGCCTTGCGGCGATCATCCGCGATCCATTCCGCGCATTCCGCCGCGGTTTCCCTGTCATCGCCCCGCAGGCTGGCCTTGATGTGCGTTGGCAGCGCAACGCTTGCCAGCCATGCCGCCTGAAGTTCCCGCCGGCCATGCGCCAGTACCAGGGACGCGCGGGTACCCTTCGCGAACAGGTGCCGATAGCTGTCCCGCATGCGCTGATACATGGCATTGGCCGTGGCCATGGTGGGCAGGGCGAAATACACCCCGCCTCCCTTGCCCGCCTTCATCATGCGCCAGGCCAGCAGCATGGCGGCCTCCGTCTTGCCGGAGCCGGTGGCGTCCTCGACGATGGCCAGCATCGGGCCGTCAGGCAGCGCCACCTCAGCGGCGGCCTGTTGCATGGGGCGTGCATTCGCAATGCCGAACAGGCTTTGCAGCGAGGCGCGTGTCGCCGGTTCGGGCGCGGTGAGGCCCGCCTTGCGAACGGCTTGCGCCGCGCGCGGCAGGGCAATCCGTTGCCAGTAGTCGGCAAGGTCGAGATCAGGAGCGGCATATGCGAAAATGCTGCTGTCGGAGCCGAGCCAGTCGGCGGTTACGGTCAGCCCCGCCAGCCAGAAGGAGAATGCCTTCTGCGCCTGCTCCCGTGTGAGAAGATTTTCCACGAGGTCGGGGGGTGGGGGCACCGGCATGAGCAGGCCATGCACATCCCGCAGGAACTCCCGCGCCGCGTGCAGGCAGGCCTCGTCCAGGTGTGTGTCGTCGATATCGGATTCATTGCCCGGTGGTGTGCCATGATGGCCGGCCACCGCCATGAGCAGCGGATTGATGCGATCGAAGGGCTGCAATTGCAGCAGGTCCTGCAAGTCGCTACGCAGGCAGCCCGAGAGCAGATGATGGCTGATCTTCCAGTGGGCATGATCAGGAGGAAGCGCTCGCAATTCACCGAGAATGCCTGCCGGCCAGTGTTGCGGCACCTTGGCCTGGAAGCTGCGGGAGAATTTCCCGATGTCGTGCAGGGCGACAAGAAATGCATTCAGTCGTGAAAGATGTGTGCTGTCCACATCGAGAATGGCGCTGATGCGGTGCAGCCCTGCCTTGTATCGTTGCTGCAATTCCAGCGCCACCGCCGCCACGTCCAGGCAATGACAGGCAAGGGGATGCCAGTCATGTTCGGAATCTTTCGTGGGGCGCGCCTTGCCCCAGAATTGCATGTAACCGTTCATGCAAGCTCCCTCACCGCACCAACCGCCGCTCCAGCAGGTATTGCATGTCGCGGCGGCCATCGAGGATGCAATGGATGAAGACATTGCGCCCGGCAATCTCGCAAA
>JALSGQ010000131.1 GCA_026982665.1 Hyphomicrobiales bacterium
CCGTCGCTCACCTCGTAGGTGATGGTCTCCGTGGCCGTCTCGCCAGCAGCAAGCTGGTTGGCCTTCCAGTTGGGCACGAACTGCCACGTGCCATCGGCGTTCAGCGTCAGCTCGCCGTGCGTCAGTGCAATGGGCTGGCCGACGTTTGCGGCATCGCCCTGCACGGCGCTCACCGTCAGCGCGTCGCTGTCCGGGCTGCCATCGGCATCGTTGGCGAGCACGTTGCCGGTCTGGGTGGTGTCCTCGTCCGCCGTGGAGGTGTCGTCCGTGGCGGTCGGGGCAACGTTGGTGATGGTATAGGTTACCGTCGTGCTTGCCTGGTTGCCGTTGGCATCCGTGGCGGTGATGGTTACGTCATAGACGCCATCGCCGTTCGGGCCGCCCTGCGAGGCGGAGTTGTCGATGGTGCCCGAAATCGCACCGGTGTTCGGGTCGATGCTCAAGCCCGCGGGCAGGCCGGTGGCCGTCCACGTGAGCGGATCGCCCTCCGGATCGACGATGTAGTCGCCAGCGTTGACAGGCGCGGGCGTCTCGCCGTCCACCGCGCTGACGTCGGGGATGACGTTGTTCGGGTCGGCGGGGTTGGGGTTCGGATCGCCGGTGCCCTGCCCCGGCTCGACGATGGTCGGGCCGTCGTCGGCGCCCACCAGGGTGATGGTGAGCAGGGCCTGGGCCGTGCCGCCCTGGCCGTCGGAGACGGTGTAGAACACGGCGTTCTGCACCAGCTCGCCGGTAGCGAGCTGATTGGCCTTCCAGTTGGGCACGAACTGCCACGTGCCGTCGGCGTTCAGCGTCAGGTCGCCGTGCAGCAGGCTGATGGGCTGGCCAACGTTGGCGGCATCACCATTCACCGCGCTCACCACGAGAGCGTCGCTGTCCGGGCTGCCGTCGGCATCGTTGGTGATGACGTTGCCCGTCTGGGTGGCGTCCTCGCCGCCGGTGGAGGTGTCATTCTGCGCCACCGGATCGACGTTGCTCACCGTGAAGGTGAAGCTGATGGTGGCCGCCTCGCCGGACGGATCGGTGGCGGTGATGGTGATGGGATAGACGCCATCGCCATTCGGGCCGCCCTGGGAGGCATCCGCCGTCAGGGTGCCGGAGATGATGCCGGTGGCCGGGTCGATGCTCAGGCCATCGGGCAGGTTGGTGGCGGTGAAGGTGAGCGCATCGCCATCCGGGTCGGCGAAGAACTGCCCGGCGTCGATGGATGCGGGCGTCTCGCC
>JALSGQ010000132.1 GCA_026982665.1 Hyphomicrobiales bacterium
CCGGGCGACAACGTAACGTTCGAGGTGGAGCTGATCACGCCGATTGCCATGGAGGAGCGCCTGCGCTTCGCCATCCGCGAGGGCGGCCGCACCGTCGGTGCCGGCGTGGTGTCCGAGATCATCGAGTGAGCTGACAGGGGGAGAAATCTGTTGCAAACGGATTTCTCCCCCACTATTAAGTTTCTCGCGCTGGCGCCGGGTTGTCTTGGCTGGCGTGCAGTGGCTGCAAGACGGTATTCGGCCCTCCCTCCTCTCGACCTTTTTCCTCGCAATCCGGGCGGTCGGGCAGTGGAGCGGTCGATGCGACGCGAAAATGCCGCAGGCATTTTCGTCTCGCGTGCAGGGGTGTAGCTCAGTTGGTAGAGCAGCGGTCTCCAAAACCGCAGGTCGGGGGTTCGAGTCCCTCCGCCCCTGCCATTCTTCATTGGCAACATTTCCCTTCCGTCAGCCAGTATTCTGCTTCTGCCGTCATGGTTTGAAGAGTGCTGTGCTTCAGGAGGTCCTGCCTGTTGCATGCACCGACAGAGACGGCACGAGGTGCTGGCAAGAGGTTTTTTCGCTGCAAGGCGGTCATGCAGTTTCTGGCATGCTTTTTGCTGATTCCATCAGCCGCCCCCCTTGCAAGGGGTTCGTTTTTCGTCTAGTTGTCGCTGCCGTGGCGAGAACCGGAATGTGTTCATCCGGGGCTGAGGGGAATCAGGTCTTCAGGCCCGGTTTTCGTGTTCCCGCAAGGCAGGCAGGTGGCAGTGCTCGCGCAAGCGGGTATGGCGGCCGGCGGCATCATGCACACCATGTTCAGGCCCGGAGGGCGCTCCTGATGGCGAAAGCGAATGTCTTCCAGTTCATCCGCGAGGTGCGGCAGGAAATGGCCCGTGTTACCTGGCCAAGTCGTCAGGAGGTGCTGATCACCACCGTCATGGTGCTCATCATGGTGGCGCTCACGGCCGTCTATTTCCTGCTCGTCGATACCATTCTGAAGTGGCTGGTGGACACGTTCATCTACAACATCTGAACACGACATCTGACAATTGCATCGGGCTAGCATGCTCATGTGGCCGGGCGCGTGAAGAGGCGCTGCCCGCCACGGCAAACGGGACGGATCGGCTGATGGCGAAGCGCTGGTATATCGTGCATGCCTACTCGAACTTCGAGGACAAGGTGGCGGAGGAGATCCGCCACCAGGCGGAGCTGCAGGGACTGGCCGACTTCTTCGAGGAAGTGCTGGTGCCCACCGAAGAGGTGGTGGAGGTCAAGCCCGGCGGCCGCAAGGTGGTGAAGAAGCGCCATCTGTTTCCCGGCTACGTGCTGGTGAAGATGGAGATGAACGACGCCACCTTCCATCTCATCAAGAACACGCCGAAGGTTACCGGCTTTCTGGGGGCGGACAGGGGCAACAGGCCGCTGCCCATTTCCGAGGAGGAGGCCGGGCGCATCCTCGGCATCGTGCAGGAGGGTGTGAAGCCTGCCGCCGGCAGTGGCATCACCTTCGATCTTGGCGAGGTCGTGCGCATCATCGATGGTCCGTTCGCCAGCTTCGAGGGTGTGGTGGAAGACGTGGACGATACGCATCAGCGCCTGAAGGTTTCGGTGTCCATCTTCGGGCGCGAGACACCGGTGGATCTGGAATTCGGTCAGGTGGAGAAGAAGGCCTGATCGTCAATCGCTGCGGGAGGTGGGCATGAGTGCCTCGCCAGCCTCCTGTTCGCCGCACCGCAGCGGCCTCTGAAAGGCAACGAGGGGCAGCATGGCGCTGTCCGCAACACGAAAGAGGTAGAGCAATGGCGAAGAAGATAGAAGGTTACCTGCGGCTGCAGGTGCCTGCCGGGCAGGCCAATCCGTCGCCCCCCGTGGGTCCGGCGCTGGGTCAGCGCGGCATCAACATCATGGAGTTCTGCAAGGCCTTCAACGCCAGGACGCAGGACATGGAGCCCGGTGCGCCGGTGCCCACCATCATCACCATCTACCAGGACAAGTCCTTCACCTTCGAGATCAAGACGCCGCCTGCATCCTACCTGCTGAAGAAGGCGGCGGGCATCCAGAAGGGGTCGCAGGAGCCGGGGCTGAAGTCGGTCGGCCAGGTAACCCGCGCCCAGATCCGCGAAATCGCCGAGGCGAAGATGAAGGATCTGAATGCCCGCGACATGGATGCGGCGATGAAGATCATTGAAGGTTCGGCCCGCTCCATGGGCCTTGAGGTGGTGGAGTGAGCGCCATGCCCAAGCACGGAAAGCGTTATCGCAAGAACATGGAGGGGATCGACCGCAACAAGGTCCATTCCCTGGAGGAGGCCATCAGGCTCGTCAAGGAGCGCGCCAACGCGAAGTTTGACGAGACCATCGAGGTGGCGATGAACCTTGGCGTCGATCCGCGTCATGCCGACCAGATGGTGCGTGGTGTGGCCGAGCTGCCCGAGGGCACCGGCAAGACGGTGCGCGTTGCCGTCTTCGCCAAGGGCGAGAAGGCGGAGGAGGCGAAGGCTGCCGGGGCCGACATCGTTGGTGCTGAGGACCTGGTGGAGCAGATCCAGAAGGGCGAGATCAACTTCGATACCGCCATCGCCACGCCGGACATGATGCCGCTGGTCGGTCGGCTGGGCAAGATCCTTGGCCCCCGCGGGCTGATGCCGAACCCGAAGGTGGGCACCGTTACACCCAATGTTGGCGAGGCGGTGAAGCGTGCCAAGGCCGGTGCCGTGCAGTTCCGCGTGGAGAAGGCGGGCATCGTGCACGCCGGCGTGGGCAAGGCGAGCTTCAGCGAGGAGCAGATTGCCCGCAACGTGAAGGCATTCGTGGATGCCGTCATCAAGGCCAGGCCGGAGGGTGCGAAGGGCACCTACGTGAAGCGTGTGGCGCTGTCCTCCACCATGGGGCCGGGCGTGAAGGTGGATCTGGCCTCCATCACCGGTGATGCCTGAGTGGTGTTGCCGGCTGGTTGGCCTTCAACGATTTTCCGGATCACCTGCGGGTGATCCGGTATCGCGGGAAAATCAGGATGCCGTGATGTATTCCTGATGCTTTCCGCACAAGTCCTGTCCGAGACTGCGGGTGCCTCGCCGGCAATGCCGGGGTGGCTCAAATGCTTCGGGGAAGTGTCTCCGGGATGCTTCCACGAAGCGGCCCGCACAGACGGGGAAGAACGGATCGTCGCGGGCCGGAAATCGTACCGGTCGTGCACGGTTGGTTCGAACCGGCATCATGGAGCGGCATGGCTCAGGATCGGGGCATGCCGCACGTGATGCAAAAAGAGCGGACAGGCCTTGCCGAGCGTCGCGTCCTTGTCCGTTGTCCTCGCGCATTCGCTTGGGGGCAGGGCAGGCGCGGCAGGTTGGGCAACCGGGGCCGGAAGGCGGAGCAGGGCTGCAAGGCCTGTGCGATGCCGGAAGGCCCGACTTGCCAGAGGAGAGAGCAAGTGGACAGAGCCCGTAAACGCGAGGTCGTGGCGTGGCTGAAGGAGGAGGTATTCGCGAAATACCCCTCCATCGTCGTGGCGCACAACCTCGGCCTCACGGTGGCGCAGATGACCGATCTGCGCAACCGCATGTACGAGGCGGGCGGCATGGTCAAGGTGGTGAAGAACCGCCTGGCCAGGATTGCTCTTGAAGGCACGCCCAGGGAAGGCCTGCAGGCCCTGTTCAGCGGGCCGACGGTGATGATCTTCTCCGAAGATCCGGTCGTTGCACCGAAAGTCGCCGCCGGCTTCGCCAAGGAGAACGAGAAGCTCGTGATCCTCGGCGGCATGCTGGACGAGCAACTGCTGGATGAAGCCGGCGTCAAGGCGCTGGCCGAGCTGCCCTCCCTGGACGAGCTGCGGGCGAAGCTCATTGGCGTCATTCAGGCGCCGGCGCAGAAGGTGGCCAGCGTGTTGCAGGCCCCTGCCGGCCAGCTGGCGCGTGTGCTTCAGGCCCGTGCGGAGCAGGAGGCGGCGTAACGGCCGCCGCGCGAGCCGCTCGCGCAACACGACAATGGCCCGCGCCGTTCGTCGGGACGTATCCCGGAGCAGGGCGGGGCGGGAAGACGAACTGGTTCGAACCGATCAACTGAAGGAAACCGAACAATGGCTGACCTGGAAAAGATTGTCGAGGAGCTGTCCTCCCTGTCCGTGCTGGAGGCCGCCGAGCTGGCCAAGATGCTGGAGGACAAGTGGGGCGTGTCTGCCGCTGCGCCGGTGGCGGTGGCCGCGGTGGCCGGTGCGGCCGGTGGCGAGGCCGGTGGCGGCGAGGAGAAGACGGAGTTCGACGTCGTTCTCGTCAACCACGGCGACAAGAAGATCAACGTCATCAAGGAAGTCCGCGGCATCACCGGCCTGGGCCTGAAGGAGGCCAAGGAGCTGGTGGAGAAGGGCGGCACCGTGAAGGAAGGTGTCTCCAAGGAAGAGGCCGAGGAGATCAAGAAGAAGCTCGAGGACGCAGGCGCTACCGTCGAGCTGAAGTAATCGATGCGCATGTGGGCTGCCGATGTGGCCGTGGGGGCCGCATCGGCAGCTTCATCCGGTGTTTACTGGGAGCAAGCTGCAGGAGCAGGATTGCAGAAGGCAGTTCACAGCGGAATGTGAATGGCGACGCTTTTCCCGAAGGCCGTGAGGCGGTGTTCGGGAAAGGCGTCTTGGCGTGCGTCCATGTGAGGAAAATATTCTTCCGATGTTGATGGAAGATGCCAATCCGTGCGCATGCCGGGTGCTCGGGGGAGGCGTGTGGAACGTGAAAATGGCGGCTGCCATTCAATTCACGCGGCCTGTCCCGTCCGGATCAGGTGCAAGCAGGGCAAAAACGGGCCGCATGGCCCCAGCAAACGAAAGAAAAGCAAGGCGATGACGAGAATACAGCGCATTCGCAAGAGCTTCGGCCGCATTGCGGAAGTGGCCGACATGCCCGACCTCATTCACGTGCAGCGGCAGTCCTACGAGCAGTTCCTGCAGATGCACAAGACGCGCGGCGAACAGCCGGACATGGGCCTGCCGGCGGTGTTCCGCTCGGTGTTTCCCATCGAGGATTTCCAGGGCCGCGCCCAGCTCGACTTCGTCGATTACGAGTTCGAGCCGCCGAAGTATGACGTGGACGAGTGCATCCAGCGCGACATGACCTACGCCGCGCCGCTGAAGGTTACGCTGCGCCTCATCGTCTTCGATATCGACCCGGACACCGAGGCGAAATCGGTAAAGGACATCAAGGAGCAGGATGTCTACATGGGCGACATCCCGCTGATGACCGAGAAGGGCACCTTCATCATCAACGGCACCGAGCGCGTCATCGTCTCGCAGATGCACCGCTCGCCGGGCGTGTTCTTCGACCACGACAAGGGCAAGACGCACGCCTCCGGCAAGCTGCTGTTTGCCGCCCGCATCATTCCCTATCGCGGCTCGTGGCTGGACTTCGAGTTCGATGCCAAGGACATCATGCACGTGCGCATCGACCGCCGCCGCAAGCTCCCCGTGACCACGCTGCTCTACGCGCTGGGCATGGACTCGGAGGAAATCCTGCACAGCGTCTATGACACCATCACTTACAAGTGGGACGAGAAGAAGCGCGGCTGGCGCACGCCGTTCGATGTGGAGCGCTTCAAGGGCATGAAGCCCTCGCATGACCTCGTCGATGCCGACTCCGGCGAAGTGGTGGTGAAGGCGGGGCAGAAGATCACCCCGCGGCGGGCGAAGAAGCTGGTCGAGGAGGGGCTGAAGGAGATCCTGCTGCTGGACGAGGATCTCATCGGCCAGTACCTGGCGGATGAGCTGGTCAACCCGGAAACCGGCGAGATCTACGCCGAGGCCGGCGACGAGATCACCCAGGAGCTGCTGGAGAACCTGCGCAACGCGGGCTATGAGGAGATCCGCGTGCTGGACATCGATCCGGTGCGCACCGGTCCGTGGATGCGCAACACCCTGAAGGCCGACAAGGCCGAGAACTACGAACAGGCGCTGGTGGAGATCTACCGCGTGCTGCGCCCCGGCGAGCCGGCCACCAGGGAAGCGGCGGAGGCGCTGTTCCACGGCCTGTTCTTCGATCCGGAGCGTTACGACCTCTCTCCCGTGGGCCGGGTGAAGATGAACATGCGCCTCGGCTTCAAGGACGTGCCGGACACGCAGCGCACCCTGCGCAAGGAAGACATCGTGGCAGTGGTGAAGACGCTGCACGACCTGCGCGACGGCAAGGGCGAGGTGGACGACATCGACAACCTCTCCAACCGCCGTGTGCGTTCGGTCGGCGAGTTGCTGGAGAACCAGTTCCGCATTGGCCTGGTGCGCATGGAGCGCGCGGTGAAGGAGCGCATGAGCTCCGTGGATCTCGACGTGGTGATGCCGCATGACCTCATCAACGTGAAGCCGGTGGCAGCTGCCGTGCGCGAGTTCTTCGGCTCCTCGCAGCTCTCCCAGTTCATGGACCAGACCAACCCGCTGTCGGAGGTAACCCACAAGCGCCGCCTCTCGGCGCTGGGGCCGGGGGGGCTGACGCGCGAGCGCGCCGGCTTCGAGGTGCGCGACGTGCACCCCACGCACTATGGCCGCATCTGCCCCATCGAGACACCGGAGGGCCCCAACATCGGCCTCATCAACTCGCTCGCCACCTATGCGCGGGTGAACCAGTATGGCTTCATCGAGACGCCCTACCGCAAGGTGAAGGATGGCCGCCTCACCGACGAAGTGGTCTATCTTACCGCCATGGAAGAGGCCGAGCACTACATCGGCCAGGCCAACATCAGGACCGATGAAGAGGGCCGTATCCTCGAGGACATGGTGCCGGCGCGGCACAAGGGCGACGTGATGATGGTGCCGGCAGAGAAGCTGACGTTCTGCGACGTCAGCCCGAAGCAGATCGTCTCCGTTGCCGCCGCGCTCATCCCGTTCCTGGAGAACGACGACGCCAACCGCGCGCTCATGGGCTCCAACATGCAGCGCCAGGCGGTGCCGCTGCTGAAGAGCTCCGCGCCGCTGGTGGGCACCGGCATGGAGGCGCGCGTGGCGCGCGATTCGGGCGCTGCCATCACCGCCCGCCGTCCCGGCGTGGTGGACCAGGTGGATGCCCGGCGCATCGTCATTCGCGCCACCGAGGAAACCGACCCCTCCAAGCCCGGCGTGGACATCTACAACCTGCAGAAGTTCCAGCGCTCCAACCAGAATACCTGCATCAACCAGAAGCCGCTGGTGAAGGTGGGCGACTACGTGCAGGCCGGCGACATCATCGCCGACGGCCCCTCCACCGACCGCGGCGAGCTGGCGCTGGGGCAGAACGTGCTGGTCGCCTTCATGCCGTGGAACGGCTACAACTTCGAGGACTCCATCCTGCTCTCCGAGCGCATCGTGAAGGAGGATGTCTATACCTCCATTCACATCGAGGAGTTCGAGGTGATGGCCCGCGACACCAAGCTGGGGCCGGAGGAGATCACCCGCGACATCCCCAACGTCGGCGAGGAGGCGCTGAAGAACCTCGATGAGGCCGGCATCGTCTACATCGGTGCCGAGGTGAAGCCCGGCGACATCCTGGTGGGCAAGGTTACGCCCAAGGGCGAAAGCCCGATGACGCCGGAAGAGAAGCTGCTGCGCGCCATCTTCGGCGAGAAGGCGTCCGACGTGCGCGATACCTCGCTGCGCGTGCCGCCGGGCGGGCATGGCACGGTGGTGGAGGTGCGCGTGTTCAACCGCTACGGCGTGGAGAAGGACGAGCGCGCACAGGCCATCGAGCGCGAGGAGATCGAGCGGCTGGACAAGGACCGCCAGGACGAGCTCAACATCCTCAACCGCAACACCTACGAGCGCCTGCGCCAGTTCCTGCTGGGCAAGGAGGCCGTGGCCGGGCCGAAGGGCCACAAGCTGAAGGGCGAGATCACCGCCGAGGCGCTGGATGACATCCCGCGCATGAAGTGGTGGGACATCGCGCTGAAGGAAGACAAGGCCATGGCCGAGCTGGAGGCCATGCGCGAGCAGTACGAGAGCAGCAAGAAGGCCCTGGAGGAGCGCTTCCTCAACAAGGTGGAGAAGCTGCAGCGCGGTGATGAGTTGCCGCCGGGCGTGATGAAGATGGTGAAGGTGTTCATCGCCATCAAGCGCAAGATCCAGCCCGGCGACAAGATGGCCGGCCGCCACGGCAACAAGGGCGTGGTTTCGCGCATCCTGCCCGTGGAAGACATGCCGTTCCTCGAGGACGGCACGCCGGTGGACATCGTGCTGAACCCGCTGGGTGTGCCCTCGCGCATGAATGTCGGCCAGATCATGGAAACACACCTGGGCTGGGCTTCCGACGGCCTTGGCCGGCAGATCGGCCAGATGCTGGAGCAATACCTGGCCGAAGGCCGCAAGCAGGCGTTGAAGGAGATCAGGGAGCACCTGCTGAAGATCTACGACAAGCCGGAAGAGCAGGAGCGCATCAAGGCGCTGTCCGATGACGAGCTCATCGAGATGGCGAAGCAGCTGCGCGAGGGCGTGCCCATGGCCACGCCGGTGTTCGACGGCGCGCACGAGGCGGACATCGACCGCATGCTGACGCTGGCGGGCCACGAGCCGCACGGGCAGGTAACGCTCTATGACGGCCGCACCGGCGAGCCGTTCGATCGTCCGGTAACGGTGGGCCGCATCTACATGCTGAAGCTGCACCACCTGGTGGATGACAAGATCCATGCCCGCTCCGTCGGCCCGTATTCGCTGGTTACCCAGCAGCCGCTGGGCGGCAAGGCGCAGTTTGGCGGTCAGCGCTTCGGCGAGATGGAGGTGTGGGCACTGCAGGCCTATGGTGCCGCCTACACCTTGCAGGAGATGCTCACCGTGAAGTCGGACGACGTGGCCGGCCGCACCAAGGTGTATGAATCCATCGTGCGAGGCGATGACACCTTCGAGGCAGGCATTCCGGAAAGCTTCAACGTGCTGGTGAAGGAAATGCGTGCACTGGCGCTGGACGTGGAGCTGGTTTCGGAGGAAGACCTCGAACGGCTCGAGCAGCAGCGGCTGGAGCACATGCAGGACGGCGAACAGGAGTGAGATGGCCTGCCCATCGCGCACTCCTTGCGCATGCCACGGCAACATCCATGCCGGCACTTGACAAACGTGCTACAATGCCGGGCAGCGTGGAAGGACAGTTGGTGCGTGGGCGGTGAAACAGGACATGCACGCGGGCATGGCGGGAAACAGGCAGCGTTTCTCCGCCATGCCGCGCAGGCAGGATAACGGCATCCGGGAGACATCCTAAAATGCATCAGGACGTAACCAGCTTCTTCGGTCCCGATTCGCAGGCGCAGGCGTTCGACGCCATTCGCATTGCGCTGGCATCGCCGGAAAAGATCCGTTCGTGGTCCTTCGGCGAGGTGAAGAAGCCCGAAACCATCAACTACCGCACCTTCAAGCCGGAGCGCGACGGGCTGTTCTGCGCCCGCATCTTCGGCCCCGTCAAGGACTACGAATGCCTCTGCGGCAAATACAAGCGGATGAAATACAAGGGCGTCATCTGCGAGAAGTGCGGCGTGGAGGTTACGCTGTCGCGCGTGCGGCGCGAGCGCATGGGCCACATCGAGCTGGCGGCGCCGGTGGCGCACATCTGGTTCCTGAAGTCGCTGCCCAGCCGCATCGGCCTGCTGCTGGACATGACGCTGAAGGACATCGAGCGCATTCTCTACTTCGAGAGCTATGTCGTCATCGACCCCGGCCTGACGGACCTGAAGCCGTTGCAGCTGCTGAGCGAGGAGGAATACCTCAACGCCCAGGACGAATACGGCTTCGATGCCTTTACCGCCGATATCGGTGCGGAGGCCATTCGCACCCTGCTGGAGCGCATCGACCTGAAGAAGCTGCGCGAGGAATTGAAGCAGGAACTGGCGGAAACCACTTCCGAGCCGAAGATCAAGAAGCTCGCCAAGCGGCTGAAGGTGGTGGAGGCCTTCATCCAGTCCGGCAACCGCCCGGAATGGATGATCCTCACCGTCATCCCGGTGATCCCGCCCGACCTGCGGCCGCTGGTGCCGCTGGATGGCGGGCGTTTCGCCACCTCCGACCTCAATGACCTGTATCGCCGCGTCATCAACCGCAACAATCGCCTGAAGCGGCTCATCGAGCTGCGCGCGCCGGACATCATCATCCGCAACGAGAAGCGCATGCTGCAGGAGGCGGTGGACGCGCTGTTCGACAACGGTCGTCGCTCGCGCGTCATCACCGGCGCCAACAAGCGGCCGCTGAAGTCGCTGTCCGACATGCTCAAGGGCAAGCAGGGGCGCTTCCGCCAGAACCTGCTGGGCAAGCGCGTGGACTATTCCGGCCGCTCGGTCATCGTGGTGGGGCCGGAGCTGAAGCTGCACCAGTGCGGCCTGCCGAAGAAGATGGCGCTGGAGCTGTTCAAGCCCTTCATCTACGGCCAGCTGGAGAAGAAGGGCTATGCCCACACCATCAAGCAGGCCAAGCGGCTGGTGGAAAAGGAAAAGCCGGAGGTGTGGGACATCCTGGACGAGGTCATCCGCGAGCATCCGGTGCTGCTGAACCGCGCCCCGACGCTGCACCGCCTCGGCATTCAGGCCTTCGAGCCGGTGCTCATCGAGGGCAAGGCCATCCAGCTGCACCCGCTGGTGTGCACCGCCTTCAACGCCGACTTCGACGGCGACCAGATGGCCGTGCATGTGCCGCTGTCGCTGGAGGCGCAGCTGGAGGCCCGCGTGCTGATGATGTCGTCGAACAACGTGCTGCACCCGGCCAACGGCTCGCCCATCATCGTGCCGACGCAGGACATCGTGCTGGGCCTCTACTATCTCTCGCTGATGCGCAAGAACGAGCCGGGCGAGGGCATGGTGTTCGGCTCCATGGCCGAGCTTGAGCATGCGCTGCATGCGGGCACGGTTACCCTGCACAGCCGCGTGAAGGTGCGCGCCACCTGGCTGGACGAGAACGGCGAGGAAGTGAGCAGCCTCATCGAGACCACGCCGGGGCGCATGAAGATTGCCGAGCTGTTGCCGAAGAAGCCCGGCATCTCGCCGCAGCTGTGCAACAAGCTCATGACCAAGGGCGAGATCTCGAAGATGATCGACGCCGTCTACCGCAATTGCGGGCAGAAGGATACGGTCATCTTCTGCGACCGCATCATGAGCCTGGGCTTTACCGAGGCCTGCACCGCCGGCATCTCCTTCTCCAAGAACGACATGGTGGTGCCCAAGGCCAAGGAGAAGCTGGTGGCCGAGACGCGGGAGAAGGTGAAGAAGCTGGAGCAGCAGTATCTCGACGGCCTCATCACCGAGCGCGAGCGCTACAACGAAAGCGTCGACCTGTGGTCGAAGTGCACCGACGCCATCGCCGAGGCGATGATGGAGGAAATCAAGGCCGTGGAGATCGACGAGGAGACGGGGCGCGAGAAGCCCATCAACTCCATCTTCATGATGGCCAATTCCGGTGCCCGTGGCTCGCGCGAGCAGATGAAGCAGCTGGCCGGCATGCGCGGCCTCATGGCCAAGCCGTCGGGCGAGATCATCGAGACGCCCATCATCTCCAACTTCAAGGAGGGCTTGAGCGTTCTCGAATACTTCATCTCCACCCACGGGGCGCGCAAGGGCCTGGCCGACACGGCGCTGAAGACCGCCAACTCCGGCTACCTGACGCGCCGCCTGGTGGACGTGGCGCAGGATTCCATCGTCATCGAGGAGGACTGCGGCACCGACAACTCCCTGCCGATGCGGGCGGTCATCGAGTCCGGCAACGTCAAGGTCAGCCTGGCCGAGCGCATCCTGGGCCGCACGGCGGGCGAGGACGTGAAGCACCCGGCCACCGGCGAGGTCATCGTGAAGAAGGGCGAGGAGATCACCGAGGCGGTGGCCAACGCCATCGAGGAGGCGCAGATCCGCGAGGTGCGCATCCGCTCGGTGCTCACCTGCGAAACGCCCTATGGTGTCTGCGCCAAGTGCTACGGGCGTGATCTTGCGCGCGGCACGCCGGTGAACCTGGGCGAGGCGGTGGGCGTCATTGCCGCGCAGTCCATCGGCGAGCCGGGCACCCAGCTGACCATGCGCACCTTCCACATTGGCGGTGCGGCGCAGGTCATCTCGGAGAGCTACCTGGAAGCCGCCTATGATGGCGTGGTGAAGCTTCCGGAGCCGGAGCTGGCCACCAACTCCGCTGGCGATACCATCGTCATGGGCCGCAACGTGCGCCTCGTCATCATGGACGAACACGGCAACGAGGTGGCCGAGCACAAGCTGCCCTTCGGCAGCAAGCTGCTGGTGAAGGAGGGAGATGTCGTCAAGCGCGGCGACAAGCTGGCGGAATGGGATGCGCACACCCGGCCCATTCTCACCGAGGCCGAGGGCATCGTCGAGTTCGAGGATGTGGTGGAAGGCGTTTCCGTCAACGAGGTAACGGACGAGGCCACCGGCATCACCAAGCGCATCGTCATCGACTGGCGCGCTTCTCCGCGCGGTGCCAGCCTCAGGCCCGCCATCGTCATCCGCGACGAGAACGGCGACATCGTGCGCACCAGGCGCGGCGTGGAGGCGCGTTACCTGCTCTCCGTCGATGCCATCCTCAACGTCGAGCCGGGGCGCAAGGTGAAGGCCGGTGATGCACTGGCCCGCATTCCGCTGGAAAGTGCGAAGGCACGCGACATCACCGGTGGTCTGCCGCGCGTGGCGGAGCTGTTCGAGGCACGGCGTCCGAAGGATCACGCCATCATTGCCGAGGTTTCTGGCCGCGTGGAGTTCACCCGCGACTACAAGAACAAGCGCCGCATCCGCATCGTGCCGCAGGAGGAAGGTGCGGAGCCGGTGGATTACCTGATTCCGAAGGGCAAGCACCTGCAGGTGCAGGAGGGCGATTTCATCGAGAAGGGCGAATACCTTGTCGATGGCCATCCGGCCCCGCAGGACATCCTGGCGGTGAAGGGCGTGGAGGCGCTGGCCACCTACCTCATCGACGAGATCCAGGAAGTCTACCGCCTGCAGGGCGTTACCATCAACGACAAGCACATCGAGGTGATCGTTCGCCAGATGCTGCAGAAGGTGGAGATCACCGACCCCGGCGACAGCGACTACATCGCCGGCGAGCAGGTGGACAGGTGGGAGCTGCTGGAGGTCAACAAGCGGCTTGAGGCCGAGGGGCGTGAGCCGGCGAAGTTCGAGCCGGTGCTGCTGGGCATCACCAAGGCCAGCCTGCAGACGCGTTCGTTCATCTCCGCCGCTTCCTTCCAGGAGACCACGCGCGTGCTCACCGAGGCCGCGGTGCAAGGCAAGGTGGACCGGCTGGAAGGCCTGAAGGAGAACGTCATCGTCGGGCGTCTCATTCCTGCCGGCACGGGGCGCGCCATGCGCGATGTGCGCCACATTGCCGAGCGTCGTGATCACCTCATCCTGGAGGAGAAGCGCAAGCAGGCAAAGGCCACTGCTGCCGCTGCGGCGGCAGAAGAGCAGCAGCCGCTGCCGGCACCGGAAGCCGCCGCTACAGACGAAGCTGCCACCGGCGAAGAGGCTGCCGGCGAAAACTGAGCGCGACGGCGTGTTGTCGCGGTCATTTCACGCATGTGAAATGGCTGGTAGCATGCTCATCGTCATATCTCATCCCCGCCAACCGAAGCATGGTTGGCGGGGATTTTTTCGCGCGTGTCGAATTGGCGAGGCTTTCGGGCTGTCGAAACGCAAGGCAATAGTTGCATGGTGCGGTTTTGCCTTTCTTGCGTTGAGGTTATCGTGTCGTTGCTGTGGCAATCGCAAGGTGTTACAATCCACGGCCCTGCAAGTTGTCGAAAAGCTTGTGGTGCTTGCCTGTGAGGGAGGCTGCCGGGATACTGCCGCTCCTGCAGGTATCGGTTTTCGCTGCAGGTATCCTGTCAACCGGCTGCCATCCTCTTTGGGTGGTGAAGGTGTGCCTGTGTGTTTCGAATGTGAGGGTTCTTGGGGGGATGGGGCGCAAGGAGTGGGCAAAGCCCTTCTGGCAATATCGCGTTCGCCGCATGCTGGCGGCGGATCTGCCGAATGTGGTGGCCATGTGGCGGCAATGGCAGCCCTTTCCGCCAGTGCTTGAGCGGATGTTGCCTGAAGTGTTGGAGAAACTCATTCTCCAGCAGTTCATTACCGGTGCGATGGTGGAGCGCCTGCGCGGGCCGGGAATGGACTGGGAACTGGCGGCATTTGGCTTCGGCAGCTTCATGGCGCCACGGTTGCGAGAGCGTTACCTGCAGGAACCTTTTGCATTTGTGGCGGTGGATGTGCTGGAGCATGCGCTGGCCGGCAGAACCGAGGAGGTGCTCCTGGCACGGCAAGAAGTGGATGTGCTGCAGAAGAACTCTCCGCCACGGCTGGACTACCTGGTGCTGACCTGGCTGCAGGACAATTTCGACTTCACCGATGAGGATGGCCGCCAGTTGCTGTTGCAAGGGGTGCGGGTGCTGGAGCGTTATGCCACGGGTTTCCGACTGCGTTCGCTGCTGCTGGAGGGCATGGTGCACAATCTGCTGGCTTTCCGCCTGGCAGGTTTCTCGCGCGTGGTTGACTGCTCCGACATGATACCGCCGCAGTATGCCGAGCTGAGGGATGATCCGCGCTACCGTCCATTCATGCACGGCATGCACGAGCTGGGGCAGGGCATGGCAGACCTGCCGCTGAACCCGATAGCCCGCCTGTTTCACTTCACCGAACCGGTGCTGAACCTGACGGACAGCCAGAAGGAGGTGCTGGACCTGGCATTGGAAGGCTACTCCGACCAGGCCATCGCCCGTTTTCTTTCCATCAAGCCCAGTGCCGTGCAGATGCGCTGGCGGCGCATCTACGAGAAGGCCTTGCTGGTGTTGCCGGAGCTGGCCGAGGTGGATGAACGCTGCGCCGATGGCCGGCGCGGGCAGGAGAAACGGCGCATGGTGGTGGAATACATACGCGAGCATCCGCAGGAGATCCGCCCGTGGATCGTCATGCCGTCCTGAAAGGCGAACGTGAAGAAAAGCTGCCCTGCTGGCTCAGGCCACGGCAGGGGGGTAGTTCTCGCTCATCTGCAGGCGCAGCAGGTCCAGCGCCGTCAGCATGGCCTGGTAACGCACGTCATCCCGGCCGATGTCGCCGAACTGCTTCATCAGCGCAATGGTTTCGCCATCACGCGCCGCGCAGGCGAAGTGCACCAGGCCTACCGGCTTTTCCTCGCTGCCGCCACCCGGCCCGGCTATGCCGGTGATGGCCACGGCCATGTCCGCAGTGGAGTGGCGCAGAGCACCTTCCGCCATTTCCCGCGCCGTCTGCTCCGACACCGCACCATGCGCTGCCAGCGTTGCTTCCGCCACGCCCAGCAACTCCTGCTTGGCGGCATTGGAATAAGTGATGAAGCCGCGCTCGAACACGGTGGAAGAGCCGGCAACCGCGGTAAGCGCCGCAGCCAGCAGCCCTCCGGTGCAGCTTTCCGCGGTGGCGATCATCAGCCCGCGCTCGCGTGCCTCGTCCAGCGTTTCCTTCACGCTCAGGATGGTGTCGCGGTCGAACTCGAACATGCTTGCTCGTCCCTGATTGATGATCGTTGCAATCGGCACTGTATTGCATGTCGGCGGCTGTTGCCATAGGGCATCATCATGGCAGGACTTGTGCATTGCGCCGCTGCCGGGCATGGGTTATCAAGCTCGCGGTTCAATGCAAGGCTTGGAGATTCCCGCAATGTCGGTGGACAAGGACACGGTGCAACGCATCGCGCGGCTGGCGCGCATCCGGGTGCAGGAAGAGGAGCTTCAGCCACTGGCCAACGAGCTTTCGTCCATCCTGGAATGGATCGAGCAGCTTGGCGAGGTGAACACCGAGGGCGTGGAGCCGATGACTTCCGTCGAGGACATGCCGATGAAGAAGCGCCCGGACGAGGTTGTCGATGGCAATCGCGTCGAGGACATCCTGGCCAATGCACCGAGGCGCGAGGGCAACTTCTTCGTTGTTCCCAAGGTGGTTGAATAATCCGTTTCTTCCTCTTGAAAGGCATGAAAAATGTCTGATCTCACCAATCTGACGCTGGCGCAGGCGCGCGACGGGCTGCGCAAGAAGGAGTTCAGCGCGAAGGAGCTGACGGAAGCGCACCTGAAGGCCATGGAGCAGGCGCGCGCGCTGAATGCCTACGTGGCCGAGACGCCGGAGAAGGCGCTGGCGATGGCGGAAGAGAGCGACGCCCGGCTGGCCAGGGGCGAGGCGCGGCCGCTGGAGGGCATTCCCGTCGGCGTGAAGGACCTGTTCGCCACGAAGGGTGTGCACACGCAGGCCTGCTCGAACATCCTGAAAGATTTCAGGCCACCCTACGAATCCACCGTAACCGCCAACCTGTGGCGCGATGGCGCGGTGATGCTGGGCAAGCTGAACATGGACGAGTTCGCCATGGGCTCGTCCAACGAGACATCCTGCTACGGCCCGGTAAAGAACCCGTGGAAGCCGCAAGGCTCGGACGAGGACTACACGCCCGGCGGCTCCTCCGGCGGTTCGGCGGCGGCGGTGGCGGCAAGGCTGTGCCTGGCGGCGACAGCGTCGGATACCGGTGGCTCCATCCGCCAGCCGGCGGCCTTCACCGGCACCGTCGGCATCAAGCCCACCTACGGGCGCTGCTCGCGGTGGGGCATGGTGGCCTTTGCCTCGTCGCTGGATCAGGCCGGGCCCATCACCCGCACGGTGCGCGATGCCGCCATCATGCTCACCTCCATGAGTGGGCATGACGAGAAAGACACCACCTCTGCCAACGTCGAGGTGCCGGACTTCGAGGCGGTGCTGGACGGCGGCATCAAGGGCCTGAAGGTGGGCATTCCGGCGGAATACCGCGTCGATGGCATGCCGGAGGAGATCTCCCGGCTGTGGGAGCAGGGCGCGGCGTGGCTGCAGGAGCAGGGGGCGGAGATCGTCGAGGTTTCGCTGCCGCACACGAAATACGCGCTGCCGGCCTATTACATCGTTGCCCCGGCGGAGGCTTCCTCCAACCTCGCGCGCTATGACGGCGTGCGCTACGGCCTGCGGGTGGAGGCCGACGACCTTACCGACATGTATGAGCTGACGCGCGCGGAAGGCTTCGGTGCGGAGGTGAAGCGCCGCGTGCTCATCGGCACCTATGTGCTCTCCGCCGGCTATTACGATGCCTATTACCTGAAGGCACAGAAGGTGCGCACGCTCATCAAGCGCGACTTCGAGGAGGCCTTCACGCAGGTGGACGCGCTGCTGACCCCGGCCACGCCGTCCGCCGCCTTCGCGCTCGGTTCCATGAGCGATGATCCGCTGCAGATGTATCTGAACGACATCTTCACCGTTACGGTGAACATGGCCGGTCTGCCCGGCATCTCGGTGCCGGCAGGCTTCTCGGAGCAGGGCATGCCGCTGGGCCTGCAGCTCATCGGCAAGCCCTTCGATGAAGGCACCATCCTGAAGCTGGCGCAGGGCATCGAGCAGGCTGCCGCGCTGGACCTGACACCGCAGCCGTGGTGGCAGGCCTGATACCTGCGCAAGCCTCTGCCGTGGCGTCCTGCAACCCCCTTTCCGCACCTCCTGCGCACCCCGGGCAGCAGTCTTTTCCGATATCATGAAGTGTCCGGGGCCTGAGGCAGCACAAGCTCCTTCAGGGGGCGGGGAGCGGCCTCATTCCGCCGCGTCGGGCAAGGTGGTGAGGCGTGCGCCGAAACGTTTCTCGGCACGAGCCAGTTCGGCGGGGGGCAGGCGCAGGGAGAGGGTGATGCCGTCTTCCGTGTCGTGCCGGGCCAGCACTTCGGCATGGCGGTAGCACCAGGCCAGCTCGGCACCCTCGGCGTGATCAAGAGTAAGGCTGCGCAGGGCCGATTGTGCCGCCAGTCTCTCGGCAATCAGGGCCTGCAATTCGTCCAGCCCCTCGCCACTGACGGCGGAAGTGATGACCACGTCATCATGCACCGCGGCGCGCTGTTGCAGGCGCTGGCGGGTTTCCTCGTCCCACAGGTCTGCCTTGTTCCACACCTCGATGATGGGGCGGTCTTCCTCCACCCCCAGCTCGCGCAGCACCTGCCGCACGTCGCGCGCCTGTGCCTCGGCCTCCACGGCGTCGCGCACATCGCGCACGTGGAGGATGAGGTCGGCCTCCACCACCTCTTCCAGCGTGGCGCGGAAGGCGGCCACCAGCGTGGTCGGCAGGTCGGAGATGAAGCCGACGGTGTCGGACAGCACCACCTCGCGCCCAGCCGACAGGCGGATGAGCCGCATGGTGGGGTCGAGCGTGGCGAACAGCTGGTCTTTCGCCAGCACCTCGGCACGGGTCAGGCGGTTGAACAGGGTGGACTTGCCGGTGTTGGTGTAGCCGGCCAGCGCCACCACCGGCCAGGGTGTCTTGCGCCGCGTCTTGCGGTGCAGCTCGCGGGTGCGTTTCACTTCCTCCAGCTGGCGGCGGATACGGGCGATCCTGTCCTTCAGGATGCGGCGGTCGATCTCTATCTGCGTCTCGCCCGGGCCGCCCATGAAGCCGGCACCGCCGCGCTGGCGCTCCAGGTGCGTCCATGAGCGCACCAGCCGCGTGCGCTGGTATTCCAGGTGCGCCAGCTCCACCTGCAGGCGGCCCTCCCGGGTGCTGGCGCGGCGGCCGAAGATTTCCAGAATCAGCCCGGTGCGGTCCAGCACCTTCACCTTCCAGGCCTTTTCCAGGTTGCGCTGCTGGCCGGGGGAGAGGTGGGTGTTGACGATGACCAGCTCGGCCTCCGAGGCATGGATGTCCGCTGCCATTTCCTCCACCTTGCCGCCGCCGAACAGGGTCGCCGGGTTGATCCTGCGCAGTGGCACGATGGCCTGGCCGCGAATGTCGAGATCGATGGCTGCTGCCAGCGATACTGCCTCTTCCAGCTGCGCTTCCGGCGTGCGCAGGCAGCTGCCATTGGTGGACATGGCAGCCTGTTCATCTGCCGGCAGCGAGGCGGGAGAAGGCCGCATGGATGCATGCGGGGCGCAGAAGTCCGGATGCACGATGAAGGCACGGGTGGGTTGCTGCTCCTCGACCTGGAAGCGTATCTCGTTGCGGGCCGACTGCTTGCGGCGGCGGGACTTCCTGCTCATGCATGCTCCTGCGCCGTGGGCGCGTTTGCCGATTTGCCGGCGGGCCGGGGGCTGTCGTTTCCGGCAGTTGCGGAAGAAGCCGGGCCCGTGTCAGGCGTTGTTGCTTTCCTCGTAGAGAGATATGGGCATCTGCGGCATCACTGTCGAGATGGCGTGCTTGTAGACGAGCTGCGGATGACCATCACGCTTCAGCAGCACGCAGAAATTGTCGAACCACGTGATGTGCCCCTGCAGTTTCACGCCGTTCACCAGGAAGATGGTAACCGGCACCTTGTTCTTGCGCACGTGGTTGAGAAAGGTGTCCTGCAGGTTCTGCTGTTTGTCCTGGGGCATTGGTGATGCCTCCCCCCTGATGTCCTGTCGTTTGTCCGGAGGTGGTTTCTGCCGACATGGCCGCGCCTGCTCCGGTGGAATGCGTGGCCAGTCTGCCAGATCAGCCGGGCAGGAGGAAGCATAGCACGGCAAATGCAATCAGGCGAGAGGTGCAGGCAGCCGGCCTGGCCGCCTTGCCGCCGCCACAATGGCCTTCACGCAAGGCCTGTGGCTGCCATCAGCCGCTGCAGGCCTGTTCATGCAGACGCCGCAGGCTCCGGCAGCGGCGAGACGAGCCTTGCGCCGGCATCATGCGCCACGCCGGTTTCCACCACGCGACCTTCCTGCAGCCGCACCTGCCCCGCAGCCACCCGCCACAGGGCGGAGGGGTAGATGACATGCTCCACCGCCAGCACCCGTGCTGCCAGTGCCTGTTCGTCATCATCGGGCAGCACCGGCACCGCCGCCTGGGCAATGATGGGGCCGCCATCCAGTTCCGGCGTTACGAAATGCACGGTGGCACCGTGCAGCCTGACCCCTGCCTCCAGCGCGCGGCGGTGGGTGTGCAGGCCGCGGAAGGCCGGCAGCAGCGAGGGGTGAATGTTGAGCATGCGCCCTTCCCAGCGGCGGGTGAAGGTTTCGGTGAGGATGCGCATGAAGCCGGCGCAGGCCACGAGGTCGGCAGCGAAGGTCAGCAGCGTTTCGTGCAGCACTTCCTCGAAGGCCTCGCGGGTCTCGAACCGGCGATGATCTATCACCGCAGTTGACACCGCTGCATCCTGCGCCAGCTTCAGGCCGCCGGCGTCAGGCACGTTGGAGATGACGGCAACCACCTCGTAAGGGCAGCCGGGGGCTTGCTGTGCGCGCAGCAGTGCCTGCATGTTGGAGCCGCGCCCGGAGATGAGCACCACCACCCGCTGGCGGCGCGTGGTGGGGGTGTGAGTCGCCGGAGCATCCGAGGGAGCTGTCGTGTTTGTGCTCATGCATCTCCTCCCGGTGCTCCATGCAGCACCACCGGTGCATCTTCCCGGTCGGTCAGCTCGCCCAGCACGAATGGCTGCTCGCCTTCCGCCTGCATCATCATCATGAAGGCATCGGCGCTGCCGCGCTCCACGATGGCCACCATGCCAACGCCACAGTTGAAGGTGCGCAGCATCTCTTCCCGTGCAATGCCGCCAGCCTGTTCAAGCCAGCGGAATACCGGCAGGAAGGGCAGGGCGGAAAGATCCACCCGCGCGGCAAGATGGGCGGGCAGCACGCGCGGCAGGTTCTCCGGCAGGCCGCCGCCGGTGATGTGCGCCAGCCCCTTGAGGTTGACATCCGGGTGTGCCAGCGCCGTCAGCAGCGGGCGCACGTAGATGCGGGTGGGCTC
Source organism: Hyphomicrobiales bacterium (assembly GCA_026982665.1). Taxonomy (GTDB): domain Bacteria; phylum Pseudomonadota; class Alphaproteobacteria; order Rhizobiales; family Aestuariivirgaceae; genus Thermopetrobacter. Next base: position 20,629 of record JALSGQ010000132.1, read on the forward strand.
CAGCAGGGCGGCAGCCAGTGTGGAGTGCGGCGTTTCGAATGGCGGTGGCGCATCCCACCGCAGGCCCGCCACCTCCACCACCTTGCGGATGAGGGAATAGCCGTTGGAATGCGGGCCGGAGGAGGCCAGCCCCACCAGCACATCGCCGGCTTTCATGGCCTGTTGACGGGGCAGCAGGGCACTGCGCTCCACCGCGCCGACGGCAAAGCCTGCAAGGTCATAATGCCCCGGCGCATACATGCCGGGCATTTCCGCCGTCTCTCCGCCGATGAGTGCGCAGCCGGCCATCTGGCAGCCGCGGGCGATGCCGGCCACCACCGTGCGCCCCTGTTGCGGAGACAGCTGGCCGGTGGCCATGTAGTCCAGGAAGAACAGCGGCTCCGCCCCCTGCACCACGAGGTCGTTGACGCACATGGCGACGAGGTCGATGCCGATGTTCTCGTGCGCATCCGCCTGCATGGCGATGAGCAGCTTGGTGCCGACGCCATCGGTGGCCGCCACCAGCAGCGGGTCGCGATAGCCGGTAGCGGAAAGGTCGAAGATGCCGCCGAAGCCGCCGAGGTCGGCATCCGCTCCCGGGCGGGCGGTGGCCGCCGCCAGCGGGGCGATCATCTTCACCAGCGCATTGCCGGCATCGATGTCCACCCCGGCAGCGGAATAGGTGAGGCCACCTTGCGCGGCAGTGCTGCTGCCGGGCGTGGCATCGTCGGATATGCCTGTTTCTCTGCTGGCGCTGGCAGGAGCGCCGTCATCATCGGGCCTGTGGTTCATGATGGCTTGTCCTGTCGCTTGCCTGAGAAGTCTGGAATATGTATTGAACAGCCCGTGCACCCATGCAAGAAAAAGCGCATGGTTGCACACAGGAAGGCGCGCATCCGGGGCGGTTGATGCCCCGTCAGGGCTGCCGTGGGGCTGCGTGGTGTCTGGTCTCGAGGGCAGGCAGGGCCGAATCGCGCCGCAACGGGGGCAGGCTTGGCAAACATGACACGTTTTTCACTACAGGTGCGTTCGCATTCCGCGGCTGGCATGGCATTCGTCATGCTGCTGCTGGTGCTGCTTGCTGGTGCCGTTCCGGCGCGGGCAGCGATGGACAAACTGTTTGCCGTGGATGCCATTGCCGTGGACGAGACGGCTGCCGACGCCACGCAGGCGAAGATGCAGGCCATCATGAAGGCACAGCGGCAGGCCTTCCTCACGCTGGTGCAGCGGCTGGCCGGGGAGAAGGCGGCGAAACGGCTGGCAAATTTGCCGGACAGGGACATCGGCCGCATGCTCTCCTCGCTGTCCATTGCCGATGAGCAGACCGGACCGACGCGCTACATCGCCAGGATCACCATTCGCTTCAGCCCGCGCAAGATCACGCAGCTCTTGCGGCGCAAGGGCATTGCCTTCATCACCCGGCAGTCGCCACTGGTGCTGGTGGTGCCGGTGTGGGAAGATGCCGACGGGCCAAAGCTGTGGGAGGACAACCCGTGGCTGAAGGCCTGGCGCGCGCTGGCAAGCGAACATGCGCTGGTGCCGGTAACCGTGCCGGTGGGAGACGAGGTGGACAGGCAGGCGATCTCTGCCGTGCAGGCGGCGCAGGCCGACGAGACGGCGCTGCAGGTGCTGCAGATGCGCTATGGCGCGGAATACGTGCTGGTGGCAATTGCCCGGCCGGTGGACGAGAACGCCATTCAGGCTGCCATGGTGGGGCGTTCGCCTGGCGGCAAGGTGCTGTTCGACAAGACATATGTGGCCGAGGAGGGGGGGCTGGATGCCGCCGCGCGGCAGGGAGCGGCGCGGTTCATCGAGGTAATGACGCTGAAATGGCGGCAGAAGGTGCTGAAGCAGCTGGCGCGTGAACGGGCGCAGCGCGCTGCCGCCGCGCGTGCCGCGCAGCAGCAGCGGCTGACGGTCATCGTGCCGTTTCACAGCCTGCGCGAATGGCAGCAGCTGCGCGCGCGCATCAGCACCGTGCCGGGAATCAATGGCGTGGACGTGGAGGCGCTTTCCGGCACCCATGCGGTGGTGCGGCTTGGCACCGCGCTTTCCACTCCGGCGCTGAAGCAGGCGCTGGGCAATGCCGGGCTGCTGCTGCGCAACAGTGGCGGGCGGTGGTATCTGCAATCCTACTGAGTTTGGTGCGAGCTGAAGAATGCCGGCTGCAGGCGGGCATTGCGCATCAGCCCCGCCTGTCGTTTGCCCGTGGCCATTGCAAGCATGCCATCATTGCCCATATGATCGGGCGGCAGCAACTGCGTGGTCCGGGCTGCATTGTGCCATTGCCGGGCACATGCGGTCCGTGCGCGGCCTTCGTGTTCTGCCTGCCTGCCTGCCGGGCTTGCCTGCCGGCAGCAGCCGTCTTCCTCGCGATACGTGAGTCCAGCTCCATGAACCTGCCCGTCAGCCTGCCGAACATCATCACCATCGCCCGCATCCTCATGGTGCCGCTGGCGGTGTGGCTGGTCATTACCCACCAGATGCTGGCGGCCTTCTTCGTGTTCATTCTTGCCGGTGTTTCCGACGCGGTGGATGGCTGGCTGGCCAAGCGCTTCGACATGAAGACGGAGCTGGGCGCGCACCTGGATCCGCTGGCCGACAAGCTGCTGCTCATTGCCCTGTTCGTAACACTGGCGGTGATGCAACTGGTGCCGACATGGCTTGCCATCCTGGTGGTCAGCCGCGATGTGCTCATCATCGGCGGGGTGGTGCTGGCGTGGCTGCTCGACAATCCCATGCAGATGCGTCCGCGCATGGTTTCGAAAGTCAACACGGCGGCGCAGATCATCTTCATCGGTGCCATCCTGTTGTGGCTGGCCATGGGCTGGGATACCGGCTGGGTGGAATGGCTGGGAGCACCCGTGGTGGGCTTGTTGACACTGGCTTCCGGCGGGCAATATCTGGTTGACTGGCTGCATCACATGGCAGAGCCACCTGACGAACCCATGCGGCATGACGGAACGGGGGCATGAGCGGGCCGAACGACGACAGGCATCATCGGCATGGCGGACAGCCGCGCGGAAGGGCAGGGCATGCCGGCACCGCGCCGGCGGATGTGAACACGGCAGCCGGCAAGGCCACTGCCACCAGCCCGCGGGAAATATCGCGCCGGGCACAGATCGCCTTCTGGCTGGCACTGCTGGCCGTGCTCATCTTCGGCATGTGGCTGCTGGGCGAGATCATGACGCCATTCATTGCCGGCATGGTGCTGGCCTACTTCCTCGACCCGGTGGCCGACTGGCTGGAGCGGCTGGGGCTGCCGCGGCTGCTGGCCACCACCATCATCCTGTTGATGTGCGTGGTGGCCTTCGTTGCCATCTTCCTGCTGCTGGCACCGTTGCTGGCAGAGCAGGCAAGGTTGCTGACGGAGCATCTGCCGCGGTTGCTGCAATCGCTGGCAGAGCTGTTCGACCGCGCCGCGCCGCAGTGGCTGAAGGACGCTTTGCAGCGCGCAGCAGCACGGGAGAACGCCGATGCCGGCGCGCTGGCAGGCAAGGCAGCGGAATGGCTGGGCAGCGTGCTGAAGTCGCTGCTTTCCGGCACCGCGGCGGTGTTCAACTTCCTGTCGCTGCTCATCATCACGCCCATCGTGCTGTTCTACATGCTGAACGACTGGGATCGCATGATCGCCACGCTCGATTCCTGGTTGCCGCGGGATCATGCCGATGAGGTGCGCGCCATTGCCATCGATGTCGACCGGGCCATGGCCGGCTTCATCCGCGGGCAGGGCACGGTGGCGCTCGTTCAGGGCACTTTCTATGCCGTGGCGCTGATGGCTGTGGGGCTGGACTTCGGTTTGCTCATAGGCCTGCTTTCCGGCCTCATGAGCTTCATTCCCTATGTCGGGGCCACGCTGGGCGGGGTGCTTTCCATCGGCATGGGGCTGGTGCAGTTCTGGCCTGACTGGGCAATGGTGCTGCTGATCGTGTTCATCTTCGCCTTCGGGCAGTTCGTGGAAGGCAACTTCCTTACACCGAAGCTGGTGGGCGACAGCGTGGGGCTGCATCCGGTGTGGATGATGTTCGCGCTGATGGCCTTCGGCTACCTGTTCGGTTTCGTCGGGCTGTTGCTGGCGGTGCCCATTGCCGCTGCCATCAAGGTCATCCTGGCGCATGCCCTGCAGTCCTACATGGGCAGCGCCCTGTATCTGGGCAATGGCGCAGTGGTGGCAGCCGCTGGTGCGGCTGGCGGTGGTGAAAGCAGGCAGGCGGCAGTGGGCGATCTGGCACAGGCGGAAGAAAGGGAGCACGATGCCTCGGCAGGAAGGGAAACACGCGGAAGCGGCAGCGTGTGAGCCGGCGGCAGCGGCGGCAGGCCAAAGGCCGCGGCAACTGGTGCTGGAGCTGCCGCTGAGCCCCGGCATGGGGCTGGAGGACTTCCTCGTAACCCCGGCCAATGCCGCTGCCTTCGAGGTCATCATGCGCTGGCCGCCTGCGGATGCTCCGGGCGATGCGCCGGATGCGCGGCAGGCACAGGCAATTCCGCACGTGGCTGCCGGGCAGGGCGGGCAGATGCCGCTTGTTCCGCAGTCGCTGCCGGCGAACGTCCAGCAGGCGCACGCGCTGGCACTCATCGGCCCGCCGGGCAGTGGCAAGTCGCACCTGGCGGAGATATGGCGGCTGCGCCACGATGCCCTGAAGGCCACGCCGGAAGCACTGGAGGTGGAGGCTGTGCCGCATCTGCTGGCGCGCGGTGCGCTGGTGCTGGAGGACATGCCCGCGGGCAACGGTGGAAGCGGGGCGGCTGGCAGTCTGCCGCCGCGATGGGAAACCGCCCTGTTTCACCTGCTCAACATGGCGCGGCAGAGTGGCGCGCGGGTGCTGATGACCACCACCACTTCCCCGGTCTTGTGGCCGGTGGCGTTGCCAGACCTGAAAAGCCGGCTGGCGGCGCTGCCGGTGGTGGAGCTGCTGGCACCGGATGACGAGCTGCTGAGGGCGGTGCTGGTGAAGCTGTTCTGCGACCGGCAACTGGTGGTGCCGCAGGAGGTCGTCTCCTACCTGCTCACCCGCATGGAGCGTTCACTGGCCGCGGCCCGCCAGCTGGTGGCAGCGCTGGACGAGGCTGCATTGCGCGAGAAACGCCGCATCACCCGGCCGCTGGCGGCAAGGGTGCTGGAATCCCTGCAGGGTGATGACTGACGGCATGGAGCGGGCGCGGACAGGCATTGCCTGAGCCATGCGAAGCCGGGCTGTCTTGGCGCTGGCGTGCACTGGCGGTATGCTGCAAGGGCAGGGCAGCTCGACATTGAGATCTGCCCGCTGATGCATTCCGCCGCTGGCGCGTGGCAGGGACAACCCTGAACGAACGGAACGGGCATGATTGAAACTTCCGGCAAGGGCTTGGGGACGCCACCTTCGGGGCAGGAGAGAGGGGAGGCTGCCGGAGATGCCACCATGCGTGCCATCGAGCCGGAGCCGCCCGGCTGGAGGTTGCCGCCGGAGGATGTGCGCGAGTGCACGCCGGCATTGCCGTGCGTGAAGGAGCTTGCCGACATCCGCGCCGATTCCCCCTGCCGTTTCATCAATCGCGAGCTGTCGTGGCTGTCGTTCAACATCCGGGTGCTGGCGGAGGCCGCCAACAGGCGCAACCCGCTGCTTGAGCGGCTGCGTTTCCTTTCCATTTCCGGCAACAACCTGGACGAGTTCTTCATGGTGCGGGTGGCCGGCCTGGCAGGGCAGGTGCGCGCCGGCATCCGCCGCCGCTCGCAGGATGGCATGACGCCAGCGGAGCAATTGCGCGCGGTAAGGCGCTATGCGGCGGAGCTGATGCGCAGGCAGGATTCGCTGTGGCAGCGGCTGAAGGCGGAGCTGGCGCAGGAGGGTATCCATGTGCTCGGCAGCAACGAGCTGACGGAGGCCGATCACGCCTATCTCGACGAGCTGTTCCTAGGCAATATATTGCCGGCCATCACGCCGATTGCCATCGATCCGGCGCATCCGTTTCCCTTCATCCCCAACCGCGGCTTCGTGGTGGCGGTGCAGTTGCGCAAGCAAAGCGACGGCGGGCTGATGAACGCGCTCATTCCCATACCTGCACAGCTTGAGCGCTTCATTCGCCTGCCGGCACGGACCTCGGAAGAAGATGGTGGCGGCGAGGAGGGGCGGCCGCTGCTGCGCTACATTGCGCTGGAAGACATGCTGGCGCGCTACGTGCCGCGCCTGCTGCCGCGGCACGAGCTGCTGGGCATTGGTGCCTTCCGGGTGTTGCGCGATTCCGACCTGGAGGTGGAGGAAGAGGCGGAAGACCTGGTGCGGCTGTTCGAGACGGCCATCAAGCGCCGCCGCCGTGGCCGGGTCATCCGCCTGGAGATGGATGCCCGCAGCCCGCAAGGCCTGCGCGATTTCATCGCGCGGCAGCTGGAGGTGGAAGAGGCGGACGTGGTCAGCAGCGCGCTGGTAGGCTATGCCGACCTTTCCAGCATCATCAGCGACGAGCGGCCGGAGCTGCTGTTTCCGCCCTATTCGCCGCGCTATCCGGAGCGCGTGCGCGAGGCCGGGGGCGACATATTCGCCGCCATTGCCGCCAAGGACATGATCATCCACCATCCCTACGAGAGCTTCGACGTGGTGGTGGACTTCCTCGAGCAGGCGGCGGAAGACCCCGATGTCATCGCCATTCGCCAGACGCTGTATCGCACCTCGTCCGACTCGCCCATCGTGGCGGCGCTGGCGCGCGCGGCAGAGGCCGGAAAGCAGGTAACGGCGCTGGTGGAGCTGAAGGCGCGCTTCGACGAGGAGGCCAACATCCGCTGGGCGCGCAACCTGGAGCGCGCCGGGGCGCAGGTGGTGTTCGGCTTCCTGGAGCTGAAGACCCATGCCAAGGTGTCGCTGGTGGTGCGGCGCGAGAACGGCACCCTGCGCACCTATGTGCACTATGGCACCGGCAACTATCACCCCGTCAATGCCCGCATCTATACCGATCTTTCCTTCTTCACCTGCGACGAGGCGCTGGGGCGCGATGCAGCGCGGCTGTTCAACTTCGTTTCCGGCTACGCCGAGCCGGAGGCGCTGGAAAAGCTGGCCATGTCGCCGCTGAACCTGAAGGAGCGCCTGCTGGAGCACATCGAGGAGGAAATCGTTCATGCGCGCGCCGGGCGGCCAGCGGCCATCTGGCTGAAGTGCAACGCCGTTGTCGATGCCGACATGATCGATGCACTCTACCGCGCCTCGCAGGCAGGTGTGCGGGTGGACATGGTGGTGCGCGGCATCTGCTGCCTCAGGCCCGGGGTGCCGGGATTGTCGGAAAACATCCGGGTGAAGAGCATCATCGGCCGTTTCCTGGAGCATGCGCGCATCTATGCCTTCGGCGGCGGGCACGGATTGCCGCACGAGAAGGCGCGGGTCTATCTGTCCTCTGCCGACCTGATGCCGCGCAACCTGCAACGGCGGGTGGAGACGCTGGTGCCACTGGAAAACCCGACGGTGCACGCCCAGGTGCTGGAGCAGATCATGCTGGCCAACATGCGCGACAACCTGCAAAGCTGGCGGCTGATGGCGGATGGCTCCAGTTGCCGCGTGGCCCCGGCGGAAGCGGAAGCGCCGTTTTCGGCGCACCGCTACTTCATGGACAACCCGTCGCTGTCGGGCCGTGGCAGCGCCCTGCTGCATGCGGCACCGCCACGCCCGGACGGCTGGACGGAAAAGCCGGGGTGCGGGCAAGGGAGGCAAGGAGGGGATGCGGATGAAAGCACTGCTGGTGAACAGCCAGCCGATGCGTGAGGGGCAAACAGGCATGACGGAAGTGCTGGAGCAGACAACGGAACGGCTTGGCGATTTCATCGTTGACCGGCTGGGCAGGCTGCAGGCGGAGAAGCTGGAGCCTGTCTCGGTAGTGGACATCGGTTCCAATTCCGTGCGCATGGTAGCCTATGACGATCTGCGGCGCATGCCGGCACCCATCTTCAACGAGAAGATCTCCGCCGGCCTGGGACGCGGCGTGGCCAGTGGTGGCCGCCTGCCGGAAGACGGAGTGGAGCGCACCTTGCGCCTGCTGGCGCGGTTTCGCCTGCTGAACGAGCGCATCGGGGTGCGGCGGGTGTTTGCCATTGCCACCGCGGCAGTCAGGGATGCGGCGGACGGAGAGGCCTTCCGCCAACGGGCGGAAGAGGCGCTGGGCGCGCCCATTCGCGTGTTGTCGGGGGCGGAAGAGGCGCATTACACCGCGCTTGGCGTGCTGTGCGGCATTCCCGAGGCCAACGGCGTGGTGGGGGATCTGGGCGGCGGATCGCTGGAGCTGGTGCGGGTGAAGCATGGCAAGGTGAAGTCCGGCGACACGCTGCCGCTGGGGGCATTGCGGTTGTCGGAGGAAGGAGAGGGGGAGCTTGCGCGCATACGGGAGATCATCCGCCGGAGGCTCGATGGCCACAAGCTGGTGAAGAAGCTGGAAGGCCGCGTGCTGTATGCGGTGGGTGGCGCGTGGCGCAACCTGGCGCGGCTGCACATGCACTGGACGGGATATCCGTTGAGCGTGGTGCAGCAATACACCATCCCGCACCACGAGCTGCTGCGGCTGGTGGAGCGCATCACCTCCATGCGGCCGCGCGAGCTGGCGAACCTGGGCATCATCTCCGAGCGCCGCTCCGCCCTCATCGCCACGGCGGCGGAGGTGCTGGGGCAGCTGGTGGCGCTGGGGGGCGCGCGGCAGGTTACCTTTTCTGCCCTGGGAGTGCGCGAGGGGCTGCTGTTCGAGGCCATGCCGGAAGAGGTGCGCGCCGCCGATCCGCTGCTTTCCGCCTGCTGGGACTTCGCCCGGCGCTATTCGCGCTCGCCACTGCACGAGCTGGAGCTTTGCGCCTTTTCCGACCTCATCACCGGCGAGCACGGGCTGGAATGCACCAGCCGCTGGCGGCGGCTGCATTATGCCGCCTGCATGCTGGCCGACATAGGCTGGCGCGCGCACCCCGATTATCGTGGGCGGCGCTCGCTGAACATGGTGGCACAGGCCAACTTCAACGGGCTTGACCACTATGCCCGCGCGTTTCTGGCGCTCACCATCTTCTTCCGCTACGAGGGCGTGAATGCCCGCCCGCCAGTGGATATCGCCGCGCTGGTGGATGACAAGGGCCTGCGCCGCGCACGCACGCTGGCGGCGCTGTTTCGCCTGGCCTATGCCCTTTCCGCCGCCATGCCCGGCACCCTGCCGGGCATTCGCCTGAAGCTGAAATCGAAGAAGCTGGTGCTGGAGCTGACGGGGGAAAACGCCGCACTGGCCGGCGAGCGGGTGCACAAGCGCCTGCAGCAACTGGCACGGCTGATGGACAAGGAAGGCGTGGTGCGCTGCGAGGAGTGATGTTCTGCGTGGCGTGGGGGAAGCCTTGGGAGCCGTGAACAACTCCTTGTGCGGAATTGGTGATGATGTTGCCGGCGTGGCATACTTCATGGCCAGTGGTGCCTGATTCGGACAGGCGCACGGCGGCATGGCAGCAGGGGCCTTGAGCATGACGGATGATCTCTTCGGCAAGCTGGGTGCAGCGCCGGACACGGCTGCGGACAAGGCGGCCCGCAGGCAGGCGCAGGCACGCAAGGGGGGGGATGCGCGTGGCGGCAAGCCTGCCCTGAAGGCCGATGCATCCGGCAAGGCATCTGCTGCCGGCAATGCTGCCGGTGGCGGGAGCGGCGAATATTCCGCCGCCGACATCGAGGTGCTGGAGGGGCTGGAGCCGGTGAGGCGGCGGCCCGGCATGTATATCGGCGGCACCGACGAGCGCGCCTTGCACCACCTGTTCGCCGAGGTGCTGGACAACTCCATGGACGAGGCGGTGGCCGGGCATGCCACCTTCATCGAGGTGGAGCTGTTTGCCGACGGCTCCATTGCCGTTGCCGACAACGGGCGCGGCATTCCGGTGGATCCGCACCCGAAGTTCCCCGACAAGTCGGCGCTGGAGATCATCCTCACCACGCTGCATGCCGGCGGCAAGTTCGACTCGAAGGCCTACAACACCTCCGGCGGCCTGCATGGCGTGGGCATTTCGGTGGTGAATGCGCTTTCCGATTCGCTGGAGGTGGAGGTGGCGCGCAACCGCCGCCTGTATCGCCAGCGCTATTCCCGCGGGCGTCCGCTGGGACCGCTGGAAGAGGTGGGGGCGGCGCCCAACCGCCGCGGCACGAAGGTGCGGTTTCATCCCGACCCGGAGATCTTCGGGGCAGAGAAGCGCATCGACCCTGCTGTCATCTGGCGCATGTGCCGGGCCAAGGCCTACCTGTTCTCCGGCGTGAAGATCCGCTGGAAGTGCGCGCCGGAACTGCTTGGCGAAAAGGCGGAAATACCGGCGGAAGCGACCATTCACTTCCCCAACGGCCTGCGCGATTTCCTGGACGAGAAGCTGGCCGGCAAGGAGCGGGTGGTGGAGGAGCTGTTCGCCGGCAAGGTGGAGACGGAACAAGGCCACGGCACGGTGGAATGGGCCATTGGCTGGTTCAATGGCGATGGCTTCATTCATTCCTACTGCAACACCATCCCGACGCCGGAAGGCGGCACGCACGTTGCCGGCCTGCGCATGGCGCTGCTGCGCTCGCTGAAAGGATTCGCCGAGATGACCGGCAACAAGCGCGCCGGCAACATCACGGCGGATGACATCCTCGGCACCGCCGGGGTGGTGCTTTCCGTCTACATCCGCGAGCCGGAGTTCGTCGGCCAGACGAAGGATCGGCTGAGCACGCCGGAGGCGGCGCGCATCGTGGAGAATGCGCTGCGCGATCACCTGGATCACTGGCTGTCCGGCCATCCGAAGCAGGCGGAGAAGCTGCTGGAATGGACGATCGAGCAGGCCGATCAACGCCTGGCCCGGCGGCGGCAGAAAGAGGTGGCGCGCAAGGCCGCCACGCGCAAGCTCAGGCTGCCCGGCAAGCTGGCCGACTGCACGGCAAAGGACCGGCGCGGCACGGAGCTGTTCCTGGTGGAGGGCGATTCCGCCGGCGGTTCGGCCAAGCAGGCGCGCAACCGCGAGACGCAGGCGGTGCTGCCGCTGCGCGGCAAGATCCTCAACGTGGCCTCGGCCAGCCGCGACAAGATCATGGCCAACCAGGAGATCGCCAACATCGTGCAGGCGCTGGGCTGCGGCACGCGGTCGAAATACCGCGAGGACGATTTGCGCTATGACAAGGTCATCATCATGACCGATGCCGACGTGGATGGTGCGCACATTGCCTCGCTGCTCATCACCTTCTTCTGGCGCGAGATGCCGGATCTCATCCGCAACGGGCACCTGTATCTGGCGGTGCCGCCGCTGTATCGCATCACGCAAGGGGCGAAGTCGGCCTACGCGCGGGATGATGCGCATCGCGACGAGCTGCTGGCCACCGAGTTCTCCGGCAAGGGCAAGGTGGAGATCTCGCGCTTCAAGGGCCTGGGCGAGATGCTGCCCGCCCAGCTGAAGGAAACGACGATGGACCCGAAGAAGCGCACGCTGCTGCGGGTTCAGGTGCGGGAAGAGGAGCGGGCGGACACCGATGATGTCATCAACCGGCTGATGGGCACCAGGCCGGAGGCGCGCTTTGCCTTCATCTCCGAGCGGGCCGAGTTCGTGGACGACGAGCTGCTGGATGTGTAAGCTGCGAAGGGTGGTGCTCCCTGCTGGCTCCGAGCGCGGCCCGGCAGCAGATCATTCCCGTTTCTTTCAGTTTCCATGAGATCAGGATATGGCCGTGAAGCGTGAAGTGCTCATCATGGTGGCGCCGAACGGGGCGCGGCTGACGAAGGCCGAGGTGCCGGCAGTGCCGCTGACGCCGGAAGAGCTGGCGGCGGAGGCGGTGGCCTGCCGCCAGGCCGGGGCGGCGGCCATGCACCTGCATGTGCGGGATGCGGCGGGGCGGCATTCGCTGGACCCTGCGCATTATCACGCGGCGCTGAAGGCAGTGCGGGCGGCGGTGGGGCAGGAGATGGTGCTGCAGATCACCACCGAGGCCGCCGGGTGCCATGGCGTGGATGCACAGATGCAGGCAGTGCGGCAGGTGAAGCCGGAGGCCGTTTCCATCGCTCTGAAGGAGCTGCTGCCGGAAGGGGTGGATACGGCGCGGCAGCGGGAAGTGCTGGATTTCTTCCAGTGGATGCATGCCGAGGGCATTGCGCCGCAGTTCATCCTCTACGAACCGGCAGAGGTGGCGCGGCTGGCGCGGCTGCTGGAGCAGGGTGCGTTGCCGTGGCCCCGGCCCTTCGTGCTGTTCGTGCTGGCGCGGTATGGCGATGGCGTGGCAAGGCCGGAGATGCTGGATGGCTTTCTGCGGGCGCTGGAAGAGCATTGGCCGACGCCGCCGGCATGGATGGTGTGCGCCTTCGGCCCGTATCAGCTGAGCATATTGGTGCAGGCGGCGCTGCGTGGCGGGCATGTGCGTGTCGGTTTCGAGAACGGGCGCGAGACTGCTCCCGGCAGGTGTGCGCGCAGCAATGCCGAGCTGGTGGCGGCGCTGGCCGCGATGCTGCGGGAAGAGGGGTTGCGCCCCATGCCTGCCGATGCCGCGCGTGCCCTGATGCAGGTGGCAGGCACCTGACCTCCGCTCGGGTCATGTTGCCCTCCATGCTTTTGGCAGGGGCAGAATTCCTCTTTTTCAATGGCATATGGTGGCGATCCGGAATGGTGGCGGCAGCCGGACAAAAATGCCTTGCAATTGATAATGACTTGCACTAACAGAATGTGCGTCAGCATGGTGTGCGTCGCAGCCGCGGCAAGTGCACAAGCACGGCACAGGCAAGGGCGGTAGAGGGCGCATGCGCATATGGCACAGCAAGGGCGGCAAGGTGTGCCGCGTGTGGGTATCTGCCGCCTTGGCGGCAGGCAGGCTTTGGCGAGAGGAGTTCATCATGCGTTTGGTCAGGCGTGTTGCAGGTCGTCGTGCCCTGCTGGCAGGGTTGGCTGTCGTGTTTCCGGTGGGAATGGCCATGCTTGCCGGCGTCATGCCGGTGCAGGCTCAGCCCGCGCAACAGCCCACCGCCGGAGCAGGGCAGGTGGTTACCGTCTATTCCTACCGCCAGCCGTTTCTCATCAGGCCGGTGCTGGAGGCCTTCACGCGCAGGACCGGCATCAAGGTGCGCACGGCCTTCGCCCGCAAGGGCCTGCTGGAGCGGCTGCGGGCGGAAGGGGAGAATACCCCTGCCGATGTGGTCATCACCGCTGACTTCGCCCGCCTGTGGGCGCTGAAGAAGGCCGGATTGCTGCGGCCGGTGGAATCGGAGGTATTGCGCAAGGCCGTGCCTGCGCATCTGCGCGACGAGGAGGGGCAGTGGTTCGGTCTGACCAAGCGCGCGCGCATCATCGTCGCCCACAAGGACAGGGTGAAGGACGGCGAGATTGCGCGCTATGCCGACCTTGCCGCGCCGCACATGAAGGGGCGGGTATGTATCCGCTCCGGCAAGCATCCCTACAACGTGGCGCTGTTTGCCTCCATGATCGCCCATGACGGCAGGGACGCCACGCGCGATTTCCTGAAAGGGCTGAAGGCCAACCTGGCGCGCAAGCCGCAGGGCAACGATCGTGCGCAGGCGCGCGCCATTCACGAGGGCGTGTGCGACGTGGCGCTGCTCAACAGCTACTACCTCGGCAAGATGGCCACCAACGAGAAAAAGCCGGAGCAGAAGGAATGGTATGGCAGCCTGAAGGTCATCTTTCCCGAGGCGCAGGGGCGCGGCACGCATGTGAACATCTCCGGCGGTGCGGTGGTGAAGCATGCGAAGAACCCGCAAGCCGGGCAGAAACTGCTGGAGTTCATGGTCAGCGAAGAGGCGCAGCGGATGTATGCGGCGCTGAACCATGAATACCCGGTGCGCCCCGGCGTGCAGCCCTCGGAGCTGGTGCGCTCGTGGGGCGAGCTGCGGGAAGACAGGCTGCCATTGACCGAGATTGCCCGCCGCTCCAGGGAGGCGGCGCGGCTGGTGGACGAGGTGGGCCTTGACCACTGAGCGACATTTCCCAGGCCCTGCCGGTGCTGCTGCTCCGCCTTCATCCACGGCGGGCGATGGGGCAGCGCCGGCAACAATGACGGCCTCGCCGGCAACGGAAGCGATGGCGGCGGCATCCGCGCCCGCCGGGCGTGGCGGCGGGCTGCGGCTGTTGCGCATCGGGGCGCTGGTGGCGGCGGGGCTGGTGGTGCTGCCGTTGCTGGCCGTGGTGGTGATGGCTGCATCGTTCAGCGATGCATTGCCGCACCTGTGGCGCACGGTGATGCCGCAACTGGCGCTGAATACCCTGCTGCTGATGGCCGGGGTGGGCATCAGCGTCATCATGCTGGGCTGTGGGGCGGCGTGGCTGGTGGTGCGCTACCGCTTCCCCGGCCACGGCATCATGCAATGGGCGCTGGCGCTGCCGCTGGCGGTGCCGGGCTACCTGGTAGCCTTCATCTACACCGACCTGCTGGAATATGCCGGGCCGGTGCAGAAGGCATTGCGCGAGCTGTTCGGCTGGCAGGGACCGCGAGACTACTACTTCCCGGAGATCCGCTCCCTGCCCGGCGCGGTGATGGTGCTGAGCCTGACGCTCTACCCTTACGTCTACCTGCTGGCGCGGGTGGCCTTCATGGCGCAGTCGGCCTCGCTGCTGGAGGCGGCAAGGCTGCTGGGGCGCAAGCCCTGGCCTGCGTTCTTCGCGGTGGCACTGCCGGTGGCATGGCCGGCAGTGGCCGCCGGCACGGCGCTGGCGCTGATGGAGGTGCTGAACGACTTCGGGGTAGTGGATTTCTTTGCCGTGCCCACCTTCACCGCCGGCATCTTCGACGTGTGGCTGAACATGAATGATGCCGCCGGGGCGGCGCAGCTGGCGCTGGTGCTGCTGGTTTTCACCCTGCTGCTCATCTTGCTGGAGCGCATGGCGCGGCGGCGGCGGCGCTTCGATACTGCCGGGCCGCGTGCCGCCGGGCGCGGCTGGCGGCTGCGTGGCTGGAAGGCGGCGCTGGCGCTGGCCGCCTGCCTGTTGCCGGTGGTGCTGGGCTTCGTGCTGCCGGTGGCGGTGCTGCTGATGCACGCGGCCCGCTTCTGGCAGGAGTCGTTGCAGCAGGGGTTGATGGAGCAGCTGTTCAACACCTTGCTGCTGGCCTCCGTGGTGTCATTGACGGCAGCATTGCTGGCGCTGGTGCTGGCCTTTGCCGCGCGGCTTGATGGCTCGGCCACGGTGCGCGGGGCGGTGCGTCTGGCCGGCATCGGCTATGCCATGCCCGGTGCGATGCTGGCGGTGGGGCTGCTGATGGCGCTGGCGTGGGCCGACGGGCTGATCAACGATGCCGCCCGCGCCTGGCTCGGCATGGCACCGGGGCTGCTGCTGAGCGGCACCATGTTCGCGCTGGCCCATGGACATGTCAGCCGTTTCCTGGCGCTGGCGCTGGGCAGCATCGAATCGGGCCTGGCGCGCATCTCGCCCAGCATGGAGGCAGCGGCGCGCACGCTCGGTGCAAGGCCTGCGGAGGTGCTGCGGCGGGTGCATCTGCCCATGCTGCGCGGCAGCGTGCTGACTGCGCTGCTCATCGTGTTCGTCGATTCGGTGAAGGAGCTGCCGATGACGCTGCTGCTGCGGCCCTTCGGCTTTTCCACGCTGGCCACCCAGACCTACCAGTTCGCATCTGATGAGATGTTCGAGGAAGCTGCCTTGGGCGCATTGTTCATCGTCATGGCCGGGATCATTCCGCTGATTCTGCTGGTGCGCGCGATGAATGCGCCTTCAAGTCAATCGGAAACGGCACGCTTTTGAGGTCCTGAATGAAGGGAGGAGGCAGATGAACCGGCACGAGACCGGCAGTCGAACGGAAGTCGGGGATGTTGCGGCGGATGGCCGCTCACCGGCTTGCGCCCGGCTGCAGGGGCTGGACGTGTTGCAGGTGGAGGGGCTGGCGCACCGGGTGGACGGGCGACAGCTGTTTGCCGATGTCTCCTTCCGGCTGGGGCTCGGCATGTTCGCCTCGCTGCTGGGGCCGTCGGGCTGCGGCAAGACGACGTTGCTGCGCCTCATCGCCGGGCTGGAACCGTTGCAGCAGGGGCGCATCAGCCTGGGCGGGCAGCCGGTGGCCGATGCGGAAAGCGGCGTGTTCCTGCCGCCGGAAGCGCGGCGGGTGGGCATGGTATTTCAGGATTTCGCACTGTTTCCGCATCTTACCGTGCGGCAGAACATCCTGTTCGGTTTGCGCGGGCGCTCGGGCAGAGACTGTCGGGCACGGCTGGCATGGGTGGAGGAGATGCTGGAGCGCTTCGGGCTGGCGCACCGGGCCGATGCCTGGCCCGCCAACCTTTCCGGTGGCGAGCAGCAGCGGGTGGCGCTGCTGAGGGCGCTGGCACCGCAGCCGGCGCTGCTGCTGCTGGACGAGCCGTTTTCCAGCCTCGATGTGGCGCGGCGGCTGGAGATGCGCGAGGAGATGCTGGAGATCATCCGCATGAGCGGCACCACGGCGCTGATGGTAACCCATGATGCGCAGGAAGCACTGTTCATGTCCGACCTGGTGATGATCATGGGGCATGGCGGCATCGTGCAGGCGGGGACGCCGACGGAGGTGTACGAGCAGCCGGTGGACCCCTTCGTCATGTCGCTGTTCGGGCACATGAACGTGTTCGCCGGGCGGGTGGATGCCGAAGGAAGATTGCCGACGCCCATTGGCGCTCTGCCCGTGCCGCCTTCCCTGCAGCCGGGGCAGCGGGCCGAGGCGCACGTGCGTGCCAGCGCCTTTCTGCCGGTGGATGCCTCGCCGGAGGAAGGGCAGGGGGCATTGGTGGAAACAGCGGCGATGGCAACGGCAGCGCTGGCGCAGGGAGTGCCGCCGGGCGTGTTTCCGTGGCAGGTGCGGGGGCGGGTGCTTTCCGCCCACTTCATGGGCGGCTCCAGCCACCTGCACGTGGCCCCGGAAGAAGCGCCGGATCAGGTGCTGCACATGCAGGCACCGGGGCGTTTCCTGCCACGGTCGGGTGCTACCTGCAGCTTCTGGCTGCGGCGCAATGGCGTCTTCATCTTTCCGGCCGGGGATTGATGCAGGCCGGCATTCGCGCGGGAAAGGACAGGGAGGGGATGGAGGCCTCGCCCGGAATCGAACCGGGGTAAACGGATTTGCAGTCCGCTGCGTAACCACTCCGCCACGAGGCCTTGCGCCTGATCCGGATGAGAAGGCCACAAGCTGCGTTTCACGCAACGTTTCAGGCAGCCTGTCATCTTCCGCACGATCAGCAGCGGCCATTACATAAGCCAACTGCAGCGCGCTGGCAATCCTTTCATGCCTGGTGCAGGCAGAAAAGGGCGCATGCCTGCAATGCTTGCCAGCATGTGCTGCTGATGCGCGTGCATCTGCTGATGCGCGTGTGCGTGTGGTTGTTGCGCATTTGCATAAGGCTGGCGAAAAAACGCCTTGCCCGTTGCCAGGGCATTGCCATTGCATGCATGTCTTGCCATGTATGGACGCAAGGTGAAAGCCGTGCGGTAGCTTCCCTGGCGGAGCACTGCAGCTTGCGCATGAAGGGCTTGGGTCATGCGCAGGAGAAGGCAACGGAAATACGGGGTGGCGATCATGGCTGGTGCGTGGAAGATGCTGGGCGCACGGGAGAAATCCGCTTTCGGTCTGGCTGGACGGCAGCCGCGGCCGGCTCTGCTGCCGGTGCTTGCGGCGGCGCTGCTGTTCTCTTCCGCCGTGTCCATGCCAGTGCAGGCCGAATCATTGTCTGCAGCTCTCTCGGCGGCCTATCGCAACAACCCGCAGCTGATGGCAGAGCGCGCCAACCTGCGCGCCACTGACGAGGGAGTGGCCAAGGCAAAGTCCGGTTGGCGGCCGCGTGTCAGCGTCAACGGGCAGATGGTTCGCGGCGTGCGCAAGACAACGCCGCTGCCCGGCACCTCGCAAGACTACAACTCGCAGCAGATCGGCATCACCCTGCAGCAGCCGTTGTTCGATGGCTTCAAGACGGCCTATGGCGTCAAGGCCGCCAAGGCGCAGGTGAAGGCCGGGCGGCAGAACCTGCTGGCCACCGAGCAGCAGGTGCTGCTGGACGCGGTGCTGGCCTACATGAACGTGGTGCGTGATGCCGAAATCGTGCGGCTGCGCAAGGTGAACGTGAAGGTGCTGCGCCAGCAGCTCAGGGCCACGCGCGATCGCTTCAACGTCGGGGATGTAACGCGCACCGATGTCTCGCAGGCGCGCGCGGCGCTGGCCGGTGCGCAGGCGCAACTGGCGCAGGCACAGGCGGAGCTGGCCAATTCGCGCGCGGCCTACGAGGAAGTGGTGGGGCACAAGCCGCGCAATTTGCGCTTTCCGCGCCGTTTGCCGAAGACGTTGCCACGCAGCCTGCGCTCGGCGCTGGACATTGCGGCGCGGCGCAATCCGCAGGTGGTGGCGGCAGCCTTCGGCGAGCAGGCTGCACGTCATGCGGTGGAGGTGGCCTTTGGCGATCTGCTGCCGAAGCTGAACCTGCAGGCAGGGCTGAGCTACAGCCGCAACAAGACGGAAGGATCGCCAGCCTCGAAAACACGTGATGCCAACATTGCGCTGGCACTGGATGTGCCGCTGTATTCCGGCGGTTACAATCATGCCAACGTGCGCGAGGCCCGGCACAAGGCGGAGGCTGCCAGCCTGCAGGTGGCGGTGGCGCGGCGCGCGGTGCAGAAGTCCGTGGTGCAGGCCTGGTACAACCTGCAGGCGGCAAAACGCCTGATTTCCGCTGCCACGGCGCAGGTGCAGGCGGCACGGCTTGCCTATCAGGGCGTGCTGGAGGAATACAAGGCCGGCTCGCGCACCACGCTGGATGTGCTCAATGCGCGGCAGGCACTCAACAATGCCAGGGTGGAGCTGGTGAAGGCGCGTGCGGCAAAGGTTTCCAGCGCCTATGCGCTGCTGGCGGCCATGGGCGGCCTGACGGCCGCGCGCCTTGGCCTTGCTGTTGCCCGTCATGATGCGGCTGCGCACTACGAGCGGGTGAAGAACAAGCCGTGGGGCACCCGTGACTGAACCGGGAGCCTGCGCGCTACAGGGCAAGGTGCCGGGCTGATTCCCGCATCGCATGGCCCGTGGACAGCCGCCTGTGTTTTCCCCAATGCGCTGCGGGCAGGGATTCATGTGTGTGGGGGGATGCTTTACACTGCGTGGAAGAGAGCTGATTCGCAAATCTCCACATGCAGGATGAACCGAACCCATGAGCCACGCATCGGATCACGCGCGTGAATTGCAGGAAATGCAGGAGGTGCTGGCCTCCATTCGCCAGGCCATCCAGGAGCACGGCAGGCAGCATGGCGCACAGGATGCGGCAGCTGGTGGTGCCGGGAGCGCGGCGGGGGCTGTGCATGCAGGTGCCGGGCAGGCCGGGGGTGATGACCTGTCCATGGCGCAGGCCATTGATGACCTGCTGGAGGATGATGCGCTGGAGTGGACGGATGCTTCGGCTGTCGGCTCCGTGTCTGGTGTTTCTGTCGAGGGTGCATCGACGGAGCATGTTTCATCCGCAGGGGTGATGCATCATGAGCATCATGAGCAGGGAACAGCCGGGCATGTGCATGCCGGTGCAGAAGTGGCGCGGCAGGCGTGGGTGGGTGAGCCGGTGGCAGATGCATCAGGGCAGGCATCGGTGGCAGCTCCTCGGCAGGCTCGGGATGATGATGCCGCCGATGACGAGATGAAGGCGGATGCTCCCATGGCAAAGGGCTCCGGCTCCGTGGCTCCGGCAGAGGAAAAGGCTGCCGGGAGGGATGTGGAAGGCCATTCCTTCCCGGAGCGGCGGCGCGCCTTCTCAATGCGGCGTGCGGTGATTTCTCCCCTGTTTCCTGCTTCTCCCGCAACGGCGAATCCCGCAATGGCGAAGCCTGCTGCTGCCGCAACAACACCGGTGCACCAGGCTGGCGCTTCTGCAAGTGCCTCCGCAGAGCCTTCCGGGGCGGCGGGTCAGCCTCTGGCAGCCCGGCTCTCGCAAGAGCCGTCTGATCGCTTCCCGGTTGCGGCGGCGCGCCTGACGGGGGAACAGGTGGAGCACGAGCAGCAGGCATCTGCCGTGCCCGCTGCTCCGCAGCATGGTGCCAAGGTGGTGGCCATGCCTTCCGTGCACGGCAAGGCCTCCCGGGTGGGGGGTGGGCAGGCCGGGCAGGTTGTTGCCACGCAAGGGGCATTGGCGCTGGATGCCGATGTCCAGGTGCAGGCCGATGCAGCAGAACCTGCCGTGCGGCCATTGTTGTCGCCCAGGGTGCAGGCACGGGTGCAGGATGCGCTGGGGCGGCTGGAACGGCTGGAGCAGGCAAAGGCAGCGCTGGGTGGCGAGGAGGCATTGCGCCAGCTGGTGAGCGACCTGCTGGAACCGATGCTGGCCCG
>JALSGQ010000133.1 GCA_026982665.1 Hyphomicrobiales bacterium
CCGGATCGATGGACAGCCATATCTCATCCGGATCAAGAAGCGCCGCGGCCATGAAGTGCATGTAGCGCCAGCGTTCGCGCTTCAGCGCCTTCCAGTCGCCGGATGCATCCTGAAACAGGGAGGCCGACACCACCAATGGTGCCCCGCCGCATCCAAGATCAGATTGTCCCTGTCCATGCTGATGTTGTCATCCTGCTTCAGGTGGCGCAGCATCAGGAAGAATTGCTCCACATACCGCCTGTTGACCGCATCCCACTCCTGCCAGCGCTCCCATTCGGTGATCGGGCGCTCCCTGTTTTCCTTTCGGAACCGGTCATGCGCGCGCACCAGTATGGTGATGTATTTCCGCAGCTCCTCATCCGGCCTGCCGTCAGCGGCCAGTCCGAGGTCTCTTGCCCCCTTCCCCTTGGGCAGTGGCCTGGCAATTTCTTCCAGCTTCGGCAGGTCTTGCGGCTGGCGCAGCAGGCCGGCCCAGTTCCACACGCGGCACTTCAGCGGCGGATCGACGGGGGCGGGCTCCAGCCCCAGCGCCCAGATGCGGCCCGGCGCGTAGGCCCAGCCGAAGTCCACGCCGTCCGGATAGTTCACCTGCTCGCCGGTCAGCGGGTCCTTTACCTTGCGATAGCTGACCTGCGGTGCGGTGTCCGGCTTGCCCTTCTCCCGGCACATCTCCGCCTCGGCGATGGGCTCCAAACCGCACGAACAGCACCAGCCGTTGGGCGGATAACAGGTCTCCCCCCAGGGATCGGTGGCCGGAAGGATCAGTCCGTCCCAGCTCTCGTGCTCTTCCCGCAGCTCATTGGGCACCCGGGTGAAGGCGTGCACGGGCACAAGCAAGGGTAGGCGCCACCACGTTCGAAGCTTGCACACTGCCTGAGGCTGCCGACGGAGCCAGCCCCCTTGTCGCTTCTATTTCTTGCGTGTGCGGGTGCCGGAGCGAGCCTTGCCATCCGCCCCCTTCTTGCCGCCAGTGCCGTATTCCTTCTCGAACTGCTCGAACTTGCCGGCAGCCAGCAGCTTCGCCTGCCGCACCCATTCCTCGCGCTCGATACGCCCCTTGAACTTCAGCTTGGAATCGACTTCCTCGATATCCTTTTTCGTCCATGAGGCGATCTGTGCGAAATGATAGATCCCAAGCTCATGCAGCAGCTTCTCCAGCTTCGGGCCGATGCCGGAGATCATCTGCAGGTCATCCGCCTTGCCGCCCACAGGGG
>JALSGQ010000134.1 GCA_026982665.1 Hyphomicrobiales bacterium
CCCCATCCTCATTTGTCCAATAGAGGAGAAGCCATATTCAAGGGCTAAACATTAATTTTTCTTATCTTTTATAGTCTCTTAGAGCATAAAATCATCTCATTTTAACATCATTTGACCCATTTTTGGGTCTTTTCCCTTCTTTTCATCCCATTTCCAGCTTCCTTTGCAGGTTGGGCGCTCTTCGTATATTGTAGGCAGCGGCAAGTAGGTAGTGGTATTGGTCATTCTTCTCCAATCCGATGAACCGTGTCTGTGTATATCCCATCAATCGTTTGATAAAGGCAAAGGGTAATTCCACAATCGCTCTGACAGAAGCGAAGTGTCTGTTGTGTTGTTGCTGTTTGGCTCTGAGTCTGGATTGTCCCCGTACTCTTCTTTCGATAATGCCGTTGACGATGCCTTTTTGTCTAAAGGATTGTTTGTTTTTCTTGGACATATAGGCACTGTCTGCTACGATATAGGCTTCCTCTTCTTTGGTCAGGTGATCGAGTGAGTGGATATCAGCATCTTTGGCGGTGGTCGTATCGACCGCTTTGATCATCCCGTTTTTGTCACTGGCGATATGCATCTTGAATCCATGGTACTTTTGCCCTCTTTTGGAGGTATAGCTTGCATCACTATCCGCAGCTTGGTTGGTAATCACTTTGCCTTGTGCATCTTTTTTTCGTTTGGGTTCACTACTATGGATTAAAGTGGCATCAACAATGCTTCCCTCTTTGAGGATCAGCCCTTGCTCTTGCATAATACCGTTGATAATCATAAAGATCTTTTCAAAGAGCATCTTCTCGGCAATGGCGTTACGGAAGTTACAGATAGTGGTCTCATCGGGAATATCGTCATCGGCTTTGATATCCAGAAACTGTCTAAAGCTGATACGATCATGGATCAGCTCTTCAGTCATCGGATCACTTAGTCCATACCAACTCTGTAAAAAGAGCGCCCCAAGCAGCACACGAGAAGGATAAGGCGGTCTTCCCGCTTTACCCGGTTGTCTTGGACGATAGACGCCTTCTTCGATCAGCAATCGCTCTAAGCTATCATAAGGGATATAGGCTTTCATCTCCTCAAGAAACTTTCTGCTCTTTCTTCCGCCTTGGTTCTCCATGGCAAAATCGAAAAAACTCGGGGTTTGCATATGATCGTCCTTTTTTACTTGGTGTTTATGGGATTTTAGCGTTTTTTGGGTTATTTTTCAGAGGGTTCAATTG
>JALSGQ010000135.1 GCA_026982665.1 Hyphomicrobiales bacterium
TCAGGTGCTGGCGCGGCTGCCGGCACCGTGTCTGTGTGGGCCGTGCGGCCGGAGCGCAGCAGTCCGCCCAGGCGCTCCGCAGCATGGCGCAGGTAGCCCCCCAGTCCTTCGGCACGCTGCCGCAGGCGCGGGGCAAAGGCGGCCACCGGCGGGGCATCTTCGTCAGCACCATGCATGAAGGCAGGTTCCGGCACGCGCCGCACCACCGGCACCTCCTGCGTTTGGGCTGCATCACTGCTGGCAGCGTCATCAGTGGCTGTCATGCCTTGCACCTGCTGCTGCTGTGCACGCTGTGCCCTGCTGCGTTGGCGGAAGCGGTTCGGCAATGCCGCCAGCCACAGCCGCAAGTGCCCGAACCAGCCAACCCCGGCAGCCACCTTCTGCTGGCGTTTCTCGCCCAGCACGGCAGCGGCGCGCACCACGCCATCGCCATTGATGCCCAGCGCCCGCATGCCGGCAAACACGGCAGCGACCAGCAGCAGCAGCACGGCAAGAATGGTGGCAATGACAGGCTGCATGAACAGCGCCAGCAGGTTGCGCACCGCCTCGAACAGTGCCGTGCCGAGGTTGCCACCCAGCCCGGTGCCCAGCACCCAGCCCTCGGGCGTGGGCAATGCCGCCAGCACCGCCGCCGTGGCCATCACCGCCGGCACCAGCCACAGCAGGCGCGCATGCAGGCGTGCCAGGGGGCGCAGCGCCAGCAGGCGGCTGGCCCAGCTGACGAGAGCCGCCACCGGCAGCGCCGCCGCCAGCCCCAGATGCACGATGAGCAGATCCGCCACCACCGCACCGGGCCAGCCCAGCAGGTTGTGGATGTCGCCATCCACCGCCCGGTCAAGCGATGGGTCGGTTACCGACCAGCTGGCCAGTGCCAGTGTCAGCAGCGCCGCCAGCCCCAGCAGCGCCAGCCCCGCCAGCTCCAGCAGGCGGCGGCGCAGGAAGGCGCGCAGCGCGCGCGGCAGCAGCGCATCATCGGTGGTGTCGGAGTGGATGTTGCCGGTGTGCATCGCTTGAAGCCTTGTCCCCCGAAAATGGTCAGCAGCAGGGTCGCCGTGGCGCATCCGGATGAACGGTCAGGGGTCCGGATGCGGGCCACGGCCCTTGCCTCAACCTCTCGCATTCCGGTTAAGGCCCGCTTAACCGCAAGAGACGGGCGCAAGCGCGGGGCTTGCCCGCGGCGGGTGCTTGCGCATATACCCACGGAGGCAAGGCCGCAGGGGGCTCCCGAAGGCCATGGGACAGATGATGTCAGGCAACAGCGGAACGGAACAGATGAGCAAGCGCAAGCCACGGGTGTTTTCCGGCGTGCAGCCCACCGGCAACCTGCATCTGGGCAACTATCTGGGGGCCATCGTGCGTTTCGTCGATCTGCAGCAGGATCACGAATGCATCTACTGCGTGGTGGACATGCACGCCATCACCGTGTGGCAGGACCCGCAGGAGCTGCTGCGCTCCACCCGCGAGGTAACCGCTGCCTTCATCGCCGCCGGCATCGACCCCGAAGAGCACATCGTCTTCAATCAGTCGCAGGTCTCCCAGCACGCGGAGCTGGCCTGGGTGCTCAACTGCACCGCCCGCATCGGCTGGCTCAACCGCATGACGCAGTTCAAGGAAAAGGCCGGCAAGAATCGCGAGAATGCCTCCGTCGGGCTGTATGACTATCCCGTTCTGATGGCCGCCGACATCCTTGCCTATCATGCCGACAGGGTGCCGGTGGGCGAGGATCAGAAGCAGCACCTGGAGCTGACGCGCGACATCGCCCAGAAGTTCAACAACGATTACGCGCAGCGCATTGCCGAGCTGGGGCTCGCACGCGAGGGTGAAGACGGCGGCTTCTTCCCGCTGCCCGAACCGCTGATCCAGGGCCCGGCGACGCGGGTGATGTCGTTGCGCGACGGCACGAAGAAGATGTCGAAGTCCGACCCGTCGGAATATTCGCGCATCAACCTCTCCGATGATGCCGACATGATCGCGAAGAAGATCCGCAAGGCAAAGACCGACCCCGAGCCGCTGCCCGAATCGGTGGAGGGGCTTGAAGGACGGGCGGAAGCGGCCAACCTGGTGGGCATCTACGCGGCGCTGGCGGGCCTGACGAAGGAGCAGGTGCTGGCCGAGTTCGGCGGCAGGGGCTTTGCCGAGTTCAAGCCGGCGCTGGCCGACCTGGTGGTGGAGAAGCTCGCGCCCATCAATGCCGAGATGAAGCGCCTGCTGGACGATGTCGGCTACATCGACAGCGTGCTGCGCTCAGGCGCGGAGCGCGCCCGCGCCATTGCCGAGCCCATCTTCGACGACGTGAAGAGAATCGTCGGCTTTCTTGCCTGACTTTCCTGGCTGGGCAGACCAGCCGGGACAACTTTCCGGGCATGCATGTGCGCTGCATGTCCGGCATTTCTTCGCGCATTCCGTGCCAGCGCTCAGTGCCCGGTTCCGCCGGCAGCCTGACGCGAGGCATCAGGTGCGGGCAATGCGCTGGATGCCGATACGCCGCTGCCGGCAGCCCTCGTGGATGCAGCGGCGCGGGCCGCAGGCGGCATGCTGCCGGGCAGGGCAGGGGGGCTGCTGGCAGCGGCATTTGCAGCCTCCTGCACGGTGATGCTTTCGGCCTTTCTTTCTGCGGCCTTGATATCCAGCAATTGCCGCTCCAGCCGCTGCCGCGCCATGCGCTCAAGCTCCAGCTCCTGCTGGCGCTTGCGCGCCAGCTTGCGCCACTTGCCCTGCTTCGCCCAGGCCGCCATGCCGCCGATGAGCATGCCCAGGAGCACACCGGCAAAGACGATCATCCACAACGGCAGTTCCACCGCCAGCCACGGTTGCTGTGGCGTCAGCGGGTCCAGCGACAACAGCACCGGATGGCGGTTGGCCAGCGCGAACAGCAGCAGGATGATGAGCGTCGGCAACCCGAACAGCCAGGACAGGATGCGCCTGATCATGTCAAATCCCCCGAAAATGCCTTGCAGTCTTGGCCATGTGCTGCCGGCACATGCCTGTTGATGCGCTTTTGCGCCATGCCTGACGCTTCAGCCAGTTGCCTGCCGGCTGCACTCGAATTCCCTGCCCTGGCCGCACCTTCCGACCAGCCTCTGCCGCAAGAGAAAGCTGTCCTTTCCGGCCGCTCCCCGGTTGCGAAGACAGGCTTCATCCTTGTCAGCCCGGCAGCTGCTTGTCCGTTTTGTCAGTCCTGCGGCCCCTGATAATTGCGGTTGAGCCGCTCGAACAGCTCCTTGCCCGGCTTGAAGTGTGGTGCCTTCTTTGGCGGCACCTCCACCACCTCGTTGGTGGCGGGATTGCGCGAGATGCGCGCCTTGCGCTCGCGCACCGAAAACACGCCAAACCCCCTGAGCT
This sequence comes from Hyphomicrobiales bacterium, assembly GCA_026982665.1. Classification (GTDB taxonomy): domain Bacteria; phylum Pseudomonadota; class Alphaproteobacteria; order Rhizobiales; family Aestuariivirgaceae; genus Thermopetrobacter. The sequence goes on from JALSGQ010000135.1 coordinate 3,343, forward strand.
CCACGCGCTTGCCCGCCGCCAGTCCATCCACGATTTCATCGAGGATGGCGTTCACCACCCGCTCTGCATCACGTTGCGAGAGCGACGGATTGCGCTCCACCAGCCGGGCGATCAGTTGCGATTTGATCATGCCTCCCCCCGCCATGCAGGCCCCGACCTTGCGGCCAGGGTTTCGAAAAATCCGGGATTTGGAGTGTGATTACAAGACGTTGCCGTCAGCCTCCCGTGGCCTGAGGGTGCCAGACGGAGAGCAGGCCGTCAACCCTGCCGGCGGGCAGGTCAAGCACGCCGGAGCGCGCCAGCGCGCCCAGCCCCAGCCCCTGCAGCACGGCAGCCGCCACCCCCGGCAGGCCCAGCTCCTGCAGCAGCGGCTTCCTGGGGCGGTATTCCACCACCTTCAGGGTTTTCGCCAGGCCATGCTTCTCGGCCAGCCACAGGCGGGCGGCGCGCTCATCCCCCAGGGCATCCACCAGCCCAGCCTTCAGCGCCTGCCTTCCGGTATAGACACGCCCGTCCGCCAGCCTTCTGGCCGTTTCCATGTCCAGCCCGCGGCGTTTCGCCACCAGCGAGACGAACCACTCGTGCGAATCGCGCACCATCTCCTCGATGGCCCGCTTCGCCGCCTCCGGCGTCGGTTCCACGGAATTGGGCAGCGCCTTCAGCGGGCCTGAGCGCACTGCCTGCATGCGCACGCCTACCTTGCCCAGCAGCTCGTTCAGTTCCGGCCACTGCACGATGACACCGATGGAGCCGGTGATGGTATTGCCACCGGCAAACATGCGCTCGCCCGCCAGCGCCACCAGGTAGCCGCCGGAAGCCGCCACCCCGTCCATGACGGTAACCACCGGCTTCTTCTCTGCCAGCCGTTTCAGGGCATCGTGAATGGCCTCCGCCCCGGAGGTGGTGCCGCCGGGGCTGTTGATGCGCACGATGACGGCCTTCACGCTGTCCTTTTTCGCCAGGGCCTCGATGATGTCGAGCTTGCGCTGATCGCCGAGGATGAAGTTGTCCACCCTGACCCGGGCGATGTGATCTCCCGTGCCGGAGCCTGCCGCCTGTTGCAGCAGGAAGCCCGTCAGCACGCCGAGGGTGATGATGGCCACCACCCGCCAGAAGGTGAGCTTGCGGCGCAACCGGTGAAGCGCCAGTTGCAGGGCCGTCGTGTCCATTTCCGTTCCGCTCCTTGCCGATGTCGTTCAGCCGGAAGTGTTCAGGTCCCTGAATAGCAGGAGCATTGGTGCAGGCGAACATACAAAATTGATATTTCGGATTTTCGGCAAAATGCTCTACAACCTGTTGCGATGATTCGCCACGCGTGCGGGGGCAATTTCACAGCGACACGGCAGGCGGCTTCATGGGCGCATACATCCTCAAGCGGCTGGCGCTGATGATACCGACGCTTGTCGGCATCATGCTCGTCAATTTCGTCATCGTGCAGTTCCTGCCCGGTGGCCCGGTGGAGCAGGTGCTGGCCAAGCTGCAGGGGCATGACGTCTCCGCCACCGCCCGCATCGGTGGCGGTGGCGGTGGCGAAGTGGGGCAGGCCGGGGCCGATGCCGCCGGTGCCGCCGCCGGGGCGGAGGGCGGCTTCACCTACCGCGGTGCGCAGGGGCTTGACCCGGAGTTCATCAGGCAGCTGGAGCAGCAGTTCGGCTTCGACCGCCCGGCGCACGAGCGTTTCCTGAAAATGCTGTGGGACTATTTCCGCTTCGACTTCGGCAACAGCTACTTCCGCGACCGCCCGGTGATCGACCTCATCATCGAGGCGCTGCCCGTCTCCATCTCGCTGGGGCTGTGGCTCACCTTCATCTCCTATGCCGTCTCCATCCCGCTGGGCATTGCCAAGGCGGTGAGGGATGGCTCGCGCTTCGATGTCTGGACCTCCGCCGTCATCATCGTCGGCTATGCCATCCCCTCGTTCCTGTTCGCCATCCTGCTCATCGTGCTGTTCGCCGGCGGCTCCTTCTGGAGCATCTTTCCGCTGCGCGGATTGGTGTCGGACAACTTCGACGAGCTGACCTGGTGGCAGAAGATTCTCGACTACGCCTGGCACCTGGTGCTGCCGTTGACCGCCCTGGCCATCTCCTCCTTCGCCACCATGACGCTGCTCACCAAGAACTCGTTCCTCGACGAGATTCGCAAGCAATACGTCATCACCGCCCGCGCCAAGGGGTTGACCGAACGCCGCGTGCTCTATGGCCACGTGTTCCGCAATGCCATGCTCATCGTCATCGCCGGCTTTCCCGGCGCCTTCATCTCCGCCTTCTTCACCGGCTCGCTCTTGATCGAGCAGATCTTCTCCCTCGACGGGCTGGGCCTGCTGGGCTTCAAGGCGGCGATCGACCGCGATTATCCGGTGGTCTTCGCCACGCTCTACATCTTCTCGCTGATGGGGCTTTTGACCAACCTCATCACCGACGTGGTCTATACCCTCATCGACCCGCGCATCGACTTCGAGAAACGGGAGCTGTAGCCGCGGCATGACGGGCAAGGTGGACATCGACCTGAACGACGTGGCGGACTTCCGCACGCTGGCGAAGGAGGCCGCCGCCGCTGGCGTGCCGGTGCCGGAGGCGGTGGCGGTGCGCAAGTGGCTCTCGCCCATCAACCGGCGGCGCCTTGCCCTGTTCCGCGCCAACCGCCGCGGCTACTGGTCGTTGTGGATCTTCCTCGCGCTGTTCGTCATCACCCTGTTTGCCGAGTTCATCGCCAACGACCGCCCGCTGATCGTGCACTACAAGGGCGAGACGCTGTTTCCGGTGTTCGTGGATTATCCCGAATCGAAGTTCGGCGGCTTCCTGGCGCAGACCGACTATCGCGACCCCTACATCCGCGACGAGATCAACAAGCACGGCTGGATGCTCTGGCCGCCGATCCGCTACTCCTATGACACGGTGAACAACGCCCTGCCGCACCCCGCGCCATCGAAGCCCGCCTTCCTCATGAGCCGGGCGGAGGCCTGCCAGAAATACCCCAAGGGCGCGGATGATCCCGACTGCGTCTTCGGCAACCTCAACTGGCTGGGCACCGATGACCATGGCCGCGACGTGCTGGCGCGGCTCATCTACGGCTTTCGCATCTCCGTCATCTTCGGCCTGCTGCTGACGGTGCTCTCCTCCATCGTCGGCGTGGCGGCGGGTGCGGTGCAGGGCTATTTCGGCGGCGTGCTGGATCTCGCCTTTCAGCGCTTCATCGAGGTGTGGACGTCGATCCCGACGCTGTATCTCATCATCATCCTGTCGGCCTTCTTCGTGCCGAACTTCTGGATCCTGCTGTTCATCATGCTGCTGTTCTCGTGGACGGCGCTGGTGGGCGTGGTGCGCGCGGAGTTCCTGCGCGGGCGCAACTTCGAATACGTGCGCGCCGCCCGCGCCTTGGGCCTTGGCGATCGCGCCATCATGTTCCGCCACATCCTGCCCAACGCCATGGTTGCCACCATCACCTTCCTGCCGTTCATCCTCTCCGGCTCCATCACCACGCTGACGGCGCTGGACTTCCTCGGCTTCGGCCTGCCGCCCGGCTCGCCCAGCCTCGGCGAGCTGCTGAAGCAGGGCAAGGTGAACCTGCAGGCGCCGTGGCTGGGGCTGACCGGCTTCATCGTGGTGTCGGTGATGCTGTCGCTGCTGGTGTTCATCGGCGAGGCGGTGCGCGACGCCTTCGACCCGCGCAAGACGTTCGAGTGAGGATGGGCCGCATGAACGAAGGAATGCAAGGCAACGGGTTCGCCGTGGAGGGGCGCTTGTCAAGCCCCGCGCCTTTGGCGCGTCGCGCAGCGATTGCAGGGCTTGACAAGCGCCCCTCCACGGCAAGGCTGGCAATGTCTCCCCCCTGCCGGAGAGAAAGTGAACGGGTTCACTTTCTCTCCGGCAGGGGGGAGCGCCAATGCAAATTGCCCGCTGCCAACGACCAGGAGGCGGAAAGGCGCCGATGACCACCGAAACCGAAAAACCGCTGTTGCAGGTGCGCGACCTTGCCGTGGACTTCGTGCAGGGGCCGAAGATCACCCACGCGGTGAAGGGCGTGTCCTTTCACATCCGCAAGGGCGAGACGCTGGCATTGGTGGGCGAATCCGGCTCCGGCAAGTCGGTCTCCGCCCTGTCCATCCTCAAGCTCCTGCCCTATCCGCCGGCGCGCCATCCATCGGGCCGCATCCTGTTCAAGGGCCGCGACCTGATGCAGGCATCCGAAGAGGAGCTGCGCAAGGTGCGCGGCAACGAGATCGCCATGATCTTCCAGGAGCCGATGACCTCGCTCAACCCGCTGCACACGGTGGAAAAGCAGATCGGCGAGATCCTGGAGGTGCACCGCGGGCTGACCGGCGAGGCGGCGCGTGCGCGCATCATCGAGCTGCTGGAGCAGGTGGGCATTCACGAGCCGGAGAAGCGCCTTTCCAGCTATCCGCACCAGCTCTCCGGCGGGCAGCGCCAGCGGGTGATGATCGCCATGGCGCTGGCCAACGAGCCTGACCTGCTGATTGCCGACGAACCCACCACGGCGCTGGATGTAACCGTGCAGGCGCAGATCCTGCAACTGCTGAAGAAGCTGCAGCGCGAGCACGGCATGGCGCTGCTGCTGATCACCCATGACCTCACCATCGTCCGCCGCATTGCCGACCGCGTGGTGGTGATGAAGAACGGCGAGATCGTCGAGACCGGAGAGACGGCGGAGCTGTTCGCCGCGCCGAAGCATGACTATACGCGCATGCTGCTCTCCTCCGAGCCGAAGGGTGATCCGCCGCCACTGGACGAGAGCGCGCCCGTTATCATGCAGGCCGATGAGCTGAAGGTGTGGTTTCCCATCCGCAAGGGCTGGCTGAAGCGCACGGTGGGGCACATCAAGGCGGTGAACGGCGTCTCGGTGAAGATCCGCGCCGGGCAGACGCTGGGCGTGGTGGGCGAATCGGGTTCCGGCAAGACAACGCTGGGCCTTGCCCTGTTGCGCCTCATCTCCTCCGATGGCCCCATCGTCTTCATGGGCCGCAACATCGAGGACTGCGATGCGAAGTGCATGCGCCCCCTGCGCCGGCACATGCAAATCGTCTTCCAGGATCCCTTCGGCTCGCTCTCCCCGCGCATGAGCGTGCGCCAGATCGTCGAGGAGGGCCTTCTCATTCAGGCCCCTGACCTGACGTGGGAGGAGCGCGTGGCGCTGGTGGCGAAGGCGCTGGACGAGGTGGGCATCGACCCGCAGGCGATGGAGCGTTATCCGCACGAGTTTTCCGGCGGCCAGCGCCAGCGCATCGCCATAGCGCGGGC
>JALSGQ010000136.1 GCA_026982665.1 Hyphomicrobiales bacterium
GTTGAGGCGCCGGGCGGCTTCATTGTCGCTCATGGCGCAGGCGATTGCATCCAGTTGCTGGAAGGTGATTCCGGGTTTGAGGAACTGGGCAGCATCGGGTAGTGATTTGAGCTTGTCGTAGGGTGTCATCATGTCCTCATAGCGGTAGCGTTTTTTGAGGCGTCCCCTGGCATCAATTTCCTCGGTGGGGAAGAAGCAGGGGCGGTGGAAGTTGAGGTAGGGAGAGAGGACGCCCTGGGTGAAGGCGTTGACCGTCTGGGCGAACTGTCCGGGGATGTGAGCATAGCCCAGGTGTTTGCGCACCACCGAGCCGTTTTTGGACTCCACCAGGGCATTGTCATTGGTCCGGCGGGCACGGGACTTGGTGAAGTCCTCGATGCGCAGCTTCTCCAGCAGCTTGGCGACGCGTTTGTTGATGTACTCGGAGCCATTGTCGGCGTGGAAGCCGAGGATGACGAAGGGGAAGGCGGTGATGAGGGCCTCGAGCACGGGCAGCAGGAAGCGCTCGGAGATGCGCTCGACCGAGCCAACGAACTGGAACTGGGTGACTTCATCGACGAGGTTGATGTGGTAGAGGCCCTTGATGCCGTCGAGATCCCCTTGATGGACGGAATCGACGCGCAGGAAGCCGGGTCGGCCCTCCGGGCGGGGTTTGCGGCGCTCGCCGATCTGGATTTTGACCGGTTGGGTCTTGTTCACCGTCCCCCGCACCCGCTGATAGGTTTTTGACTGCCGGAGGTTGTAGAGATGGCCATTGGAGATGGCTGCCAGGCGCTCGTAGCGGACATCTCCGAAGACCCGGCAGGCGCGCTCACAGAGCTTGCGGGTGGCGGGACCCGAGAGGGTGCCATGGAGGGTGTCGACCTCGGCCAGGAGGCGGATATCGTCGGGGGTGTAGCGGCGGGGAAACGGTCTGGCGGGTGGGCCGCGGCGGTCACGAATGCGGCCGGTATCGCGGAACTGGGTAATCAGCCGGGTCATTTGCGCCCGGGACAGGCCGGTGACCTTGCACAGATAGCGCCGTACCAGCCCCTTGTCGGCCTTGCCGAGGCGAAGATAGGCGAGGCGGCGCAGCTCGGCGCTGATCCACTCGTAAGCGGCCTCTCGGGCCGGGGTCTCGAAGCCGAGGGCCTGGGTGCCTTCCAGGAAGGCGCGGATTTCCTCCAGAGTCTGGAGCCCTTGGGTCTTTAGGG
>JALSGQ010000137.1 GCA_026982665.1 Hyphomicrobiales bacterium
TAATTGAACCTTCAAAGAAAAGAATGTAGAATAGCAGTTCTAAAGAAAATAGGGAAGAGGATAATCTACAATGCTGTTTAATTCCTATGAGTTTATATTTCTATTTTTACCATTTACATTTTTCATTTATTTTTATCTCAATAAGAAACGTTTAACAGAACTCAGCAAAGGTTTTTTAGTCTTTGCTTCTTTGTTTTTCTACAGCTGGTGGAACATTGCTTATCTGCCATTAATACTTGTCTCTATGCTTTTTAATTATGCTGTAGGAAAACAACTTTCAAAGCTGACACACAAGAAAGGCTATATCTCTAAAAAAAGTCTTTTAACTGTGGGCGTTATTGCAAACCTTGCACTCTTGGGGTATTTTAAATATTCTGACTTTTTTATAGAAAACTTCAATGGTGTATTTGGTACGGATGTACCACTTTTACATCTTGCCCTACCCTTAGCCATTTCTTTTTATACTTTCCAGCAAATAGCCTATCTTGTAGACTCTTACAGGGCAGAGACCAAAGAGTATGACTTTTTAAACTATGCTGTCTTTGTTACCTTCTTCCCTCAACTTATCGCTGGTCCCATCGTACACCATGCTGAGATGATGCCTCAGTTTGCCAATGTCCGAAACAAGGTAATAAACTATCGTAACATTGCACTGGGACTCTTTATATTTTCTATGGGACTATTCAAAAAAGTAGCCATAGCCGATACTTTTTCAGTCTGGGCTACCAATGGATTTGATGTGGCAGAAAAATTAGAGATGATTGAGGCTTGGGCTACTTCACTGAGTTATACTTTTCAACTTTACTTTGATTTCTCTGGTTATACAGATATGGCTATAGGTATCGCCTTACTTTTCAACATAAAACTTCCTATTAACTTTAACTCACCGTACAAAGCACTCTCCATTCAGGACTTCTGGAGAAGGTGGCATATGACACTTTCAAGATTTTTGAAAGACTATATCTATATTCCTCTTGGAGGAAACCGAAAAGGAGAAACAAGAACCTATGTCAACCTATTTACCACTTTTTTACTTGGGGGTATATGGCATGGTGCGGGTTGGACTTTTGTCTTCTGGGGCATACTGCATGGTCTTGCACTGATGATTCACAGAGCCTGGCAGAAGCTTGGTATGAAACTCCCTACTGTACTTGCCTGGTTTATCACCTTTAACTTTATCAACATTAC
>JALSGQ010000138.1 GCA_026982665.1 Hyphomicrobiales bacterium
AGGTGCGCGTTGGTCTCCACCGGGCCGAGGTCGTTGATGGCCACGAACTCGATGTCGTCGCGCCCCGACTCCACCGCCGCTCGCAGCACGTTGCGCCCGATGCGCCCGAAACCGTTGATCGCTACCCGAATGGCCATGAAAAACCCCTCCTTGTTGTCGGCAGTTGATGAGAAAGCGCGCCCCGGCCAGCTCGGAGCGGCGCGGTTCGCCGCCGTTATAGCGGAAAATCCGCATATGATAAGCCCTGCATGTGTCTTTGGGTGAACGCGCCTCGGCCAGCCCCTGTCCAGTCAGGTGAAAAAGCCCGGCACGGCAGCCTCGAGAGGACTTTTCATCCACCTTGCATGCAGCTAGTAGAAAGGGCCACATGCAAGCAATCAGGGTAGCGCTTTCCGATGATCCGCATTGTTCATTTCACCGATACCCACATCGACACCGATCCGGCCCTGCGCACGGTGCGCGAGGCCGACCTGGCCAACCACGTCGCCGCCATCAACGCGCTCGACCAGCAGCCGGACCTGGTGCTGTTCACCGGCGATCTCTCCAACACCGGGCAGGCGGAGGAATACGCCATCTTCCTGCCCGTCATGCAGCAGCTACGGGCACCGTGGGTGGCAGTGCCGGGCAATCGCGACTCGCGCCGGCGCATGCGTGCCGCCTTTGCCGGCCTCGGCTGGCTGCCGGCGGCCGCGGCTGATGATGCGCCCCTGGACTTCAGCATCGATGTCGGCCCGCTCACCATCATCGGCCATGACTCGAAGAAGCCCGGCACCAACAAGGGTTGGGCCGACGAGGAACGCCTCGCCACCCTGCGCGGCATGATCGAGCAGGCAGGGGATCGTCCCGTCATCATCGCCATGCACCACCCGCCCTTCGAGCTGCACGAGATCCCCTGGCCACGCCAGTTCGAGCCGTGGGAACACGCCGAGGCCATGCAGGCGCTCATGGCGGAGCATGCCAACGTGAAGCTCGTCGCCTGCGGCCATGCCCACCGCCGCATCGCCGGCGAGGTGGGGGGTGTGCCGGCCTGGACCATGCTGTGCTGCGCCTCCGACCTGCGCAAGGGCCCGGCGAAGGAGCTGGGCACGGACGTGGCGTTGCAGGTCTATGACTTCGACGATGCCGGCAACCTGCTGAACGTCGAGATGCAGGTCTTCCCCGTGAGGGAAGCTGGTGCACCGCGGCAGGCTTCCGCCCCGGCGGCGGAATGAGGTGCGATGCTCATTCCTGCCGTTGCGCCACCAGCAGATATTCCACGTTTCCGTCGGCACCGCTGATGGGGGAGGGCAGGGTGCGCCGCACGCGCCAGCCGCGCGCCGCCAGCCATGCGCTGATGTCCGCCACCACTGCCCGCCGCACCTCTTCGCTGCGCACGATGCCGCCTGCCCCCACGTGTTGCGGTCCGGCCTCGAACTGCGGCTTCACCAGCGCCGCCAGCCATGCACCCGCCGCGGCCAGGCCGAGCACGGGCGGCAGCACCTTTTTCAACGAGATGAAGGAGACATCGGAGACGATCACCGCTGGTGCTTCCGGCACCTGTGCCGTGTCCAGATAGCGTGCATTCACCCCCTGCAGGTCAACCACCCGCGCATTTGCCGCCAGCGACGGGTGCAACTGCCCATGCCCCACATCCACCGCATACACCCGCGCCGCGCCATGCTGCAGCAGCACCTGCGTGAAGCCGCCGGTGCTGGCTCCCACATCCACGCACACCGCATCCTCGATGGCTGCCCGCAATGCCGGTTCGGCCTCAAGCGCCGCCAGCAGCTTCAGTGCCGCGCGGCTGACGTATGCCTGCGCCTGGTCGCTGATGGTGATGGCGGCATCCGCCGCTACCACCTGTCCCGGCTTGCGCGCCGGCGCGCCATTGACCTGCACCACGCCGCGGCGCACCGCATCGGCTGCGCGCGAACGCGTGGGATACAGCCCGCGCGCCACCAGCAGCCTGTCCAGACGCTCGCTCATGCAGGATGATGTCTCCCCGGCCTCAAGGCCATTGCCGTGCAGCATGTTTGGCGGGGTCGGCAGGATGCATCGGCGGGCTCATTCGGCATCCAGCGGCGAGGTGCCCGCAGGCTGGCCCTGCTCGTTCAGCACGATCTTCTCGATGCGCGCTTCCGCCTGCTTCAGCAGCGCCTCGCAGTGTTTCTTCAGCGCCGCGCCGCGTTCGTAGATGGCAATGGATTCGGCCAGCGGCACCTGCCCGCGCTCCAGTTTCTCGACGATCTTCTCCAGCTCGGCGATGGCCTCCTCGAAGCTCATCTCCGCCACCGGCTTCTGCCCGGCCTGCTGCACTCCCTGCCCTGTGCCCGTTTCCGTCATGCCGCCTCTCCGTCCATCAGCACCTTCACGTGCACCGCCACCGATGCCGCCAGCGCCTTGATGTCATAGCCGCCTTCCAGCACCGAGACAATGCGCCCTTCCGCGTGCCGCCCGGCGATCTCCATCAGCCTCAGCGTGGCCCAGGCGTAGTCCTCCTCCGTCAGGTTCATCGCGGCCAGCGGGTCGCGCGCATGGGCATCGAAACCGGCGGAGATGAACAGGAATTCCGGCTGGAAGGCATCGAGCGCCGGCAGGATGCGGCTGATGAAGGCCTCGCGGAACTGCTGGCTTCCCGCCTGTGGTGGCAGCGGGCAGTTGACGATGTTGCCATGCGCGCCGGTCTCGCTGGCCTGCCCGGTGCCGGGATAGGCCGGGTGCTGATGCGTGGAGCAGTAGAGCACCTGTTCATCATCCCAGAAGATGTCTTGCGTGCCATTGCCGTGGTGCACGTCGAAATCGACGATGGCCACGCGCTCCGCCCCCAGCTCCTGGACAGCGAAGCGCGCGGCGATGGCAATGTTGTTGAACAGGCAGAAGCCCATGCTCTTGGCCCGCTCCGCGTGATGCCCCGGCGGGCGGATGGCGCAGAAGGCATTGTCCGCATCGCGCAGCGCCACCGCCTCCGTGGCGCGGATGGCCGCACCGGCGGCATGCAGCGCTGCCACGTAACTGCCCGGCGACAGCCACGTGTCCGGATCGACGGCAAACAGCCCCTCTTCCGGCACGTGCTCGCGCAGCGCCGCGATCAGCCCCGCATCATGCGCCAGTTGCACCTGCTCTTCCGTTGCCGCCGGGGCATCCTCGCGCAGCAGGTCGGCAAAGGCTTCCGTTGCCAGCATGCGCTCGATGGCCACAAGCCGCTGCGGCGATTCGGGATGATCCGGTGGCACCCGGTGGTCATGGCAGGCGGGATGGGTCAGCAGCAGTGTGGTCATGGCGTCTTCCACGGAATTGAAGCTGCCCTCACGAGGCAGCAGCACGCAAGGCGGCAGGCAGCTTGAAGGAGATGTGCTCATCGCGCAGCTTCAGCTCGTCCACCGCCACCGCGCCGAAGCGCGCGCGGAAGGCATCGATGACGCCCTGCACCAGCACCTCCGGCGCCGATGCCCCGGCGGTGATGCCGATGCGCATGCCCTCCTCGATGCCCCGCCAGTCGATGTCATCCGCCGTTTCCACCAGTTGCGCTGCGGCACCGAAGCGCTGCGCCACCTCCACCAGCCGCCGCGAGTTCGACGAATTGGGCGCGCCCACCACCAGCACCAGCTCGCAGCGTTCGGCCAGCGCCCGCACCGCCTCCTGCCGGTTGGTGGTGGCGTAGCAGATGTCCTCCCGTGCCGGCCCGGCGATGTCGGCAAAGCGGCGGGTGAGCGCTGAGACGATCTCCTGCGTGTCCATCACCGACAGGGTGGTCTGCGTTACATAGGCCAGCCCCCGCGCATTGGCGGGTGGCGTGAAGGCCTCGGCGTCCTCCACCGTCTCGATGAGGCTGATGGCCCCTGCCGGCAACTGCCCCATGGTGCCGATGACCTCCGGGTGTCCGGCATGGCCGATGAGCAGCACGTGCCGCCCGGCGCGATGGTGCCGTTGCGCCTCGTGATGCACCTTGAACACCAGCGGGCAGGTGGCATCGATGTGAAACAGCCCGCGCGCCTTCGCCTCCTCCACCACCGCGCGCGCCACCCCGTGGGCGGAGAAGATGACCGGGCGCTCGCAGCCATCGGGCAGTTCGTCCAGCTCGTCGATGAAGATTGCCCCGCGCGCCTTCAGCCCCTCCACCACGTGGGCATTGTGCACGATCTCGTGCCGCACGTAGACCGGCGCGCCGAAGCGCGCCAGTGCCTCCTCGACAATGGCAATGGCCCGCTCCACCCCGGCACAGAAGCCGCGCGGCGCGGCCAGCAGCAGGGAGATGGCGGCTTCATTGGCGGACGTGTCGGCGGACATGGACTGGCTCCTCCATCAATGCGCTGTCCCTGCCTACCATAACAGCGCCCTCACCGCGAGGGCATGCGCCACCCCGTAGCGTGGAAAACCATCCCGCCCCCTTGACTCCTGCCGCCGGCTGGGGAACGTATGGGAAGCTTTCCCGTCAACGTCCCGCGGGAGAGAGCATCCAGCAAGGATGCCGCCGAAGGAGCAACCGCCCCGGAAACTCTCAGGCAAAAGGACCGCGGGAACGAGGGAACTCTGGAGAGCGGCCATGCACCCCGTTGAGTGAGGGGGCAGGCCCACCGAAGGGGGTAAGCCGCAACGCTGTGGTTTGCCGTTGCCAAGGCCCCGCATGGGGGTTGGCAGGCCCGTTCCCCCTCCCGACCACTTGGTGCACCATTTGGGTGGTCGGGAGGGGGAGCGGGCCGGAGCAACAAGCAGCAGCAGGCGGCGATTCTCTCAGGTTTCGGACAGAGGGGGCGCGCAAGGGTTGGGTTGGAGCATTGAGGCCGCCGGGCCGCTGTTCCGCCACCGCCGCCTGCGCCGCTCTTGGAACCGAAGCACGGGAGAAGGCCCTCATGGCCCACGCCGCCGACGACAATCTGCTGAAGACACCGCTGTTCGAGCTGCATCAGCGCCTGGGCGGGCGCATGGTGCCCTTTGCCGGTTACGCCATGCCGGTGCAGTATGAGGGCATCATCGCCGAGCATCAGCACACCCGCCGGCATGCGGCGCTGTTCGATGTCTCCCACATGGGGCAGGCGGAACTGATCGGCCCGGACTGGGAGAGCGTCGCTAACGCCATGGAGCGGCTGAACCCGGCGGCCGTGCTGGAACTGCGGCCCGGGCAGATGCGCTACGGCTTCCTGCTGAACGATGATGGCGGCATCATCGACGACCTGATGGTTACCCGTCCGCCCGCCACGGACGACGGTGGCGAGGAAGGCCGCCTGCTGATGGTGCTCAACGCCGCGCGCAAGGCGGTGGATGTCGAAGCCCTGCGCGCCGTTCTGCCGGCGGGCGTGGAGCTTCTGGAGCATCCCGAACGCGCCCTCATTGCCCTGCAGGGGCCTGAAGCCGAGGCAGCGCTGGCCCGCCATTGCCCGGCGGCGGCGGAACTCTACTTCATGGAGGCCACGCAGGTGGAGGTCGCCGGCATGCCCGCCTTCATCTCCCGCTCCGGCTACACCGGCGAGGACGGTTTCGAGATTTCCGTGGCCGCCGAACACGCCGAGCCGCTGGCCGAGCTGCTGCTGAACGAGCCGGAAGTGAAACCCGCCGGGCTGGGCGCGCGCGACACGCTCAGGCTGGAGGCCGGCCTGTGCCTGTATGGCAACGACATCGACGAGACCACCTCGCCGGTGGAGGCAGCGCTCACCTGGGCCATCGGCAAGCGCCGCCGCGAGGCGGCAGACTTCCCCGGCGCCGCGCGCATCCTCAAGGAGCTGGCGGACGGCCCGGCCCGCAAGCGCGTCGGCTTCGCCATCGAGGGCCGCGCGCCGGTGCGCGCCGGGGCCACGGTGCACGCGGAAGATGGCGCGGAAATCGGGCGCATCACCTCCGGCGGCTTTGGCCCCACGGTTGGCGCGCCGGTGGCGATGGGCTACGTGGCCACCGAGCAGGCGGTGAAGGATACCCCCGTCATCCTCCGTCAGGGGCGTCGTGAGGCGAAGGCGAAGGTGGTCTCCCCCACCTTCACCAAACCCGGCTACAAGCGCCGCCCGAAGGGATGAGGGGCAGAAACGGCAGAGGCAAGGCACACGTCTATTCGAAAATGAACGAGCAGGCAGGGAGAACGCCAGCATGAGCACCTACTACACGAAGGAACACGAGTGGGTAACGGTGGACGGCGACATCGCCACCGTCGGCATCACCAAGCACGCCGCCGAGCAGCTGGGCGACATCGTCTTCGTCGAGACACCGGAGCCGGGCACGGAAGTGGAGCAGGGCGGCGAGGCCGGCGTGGTGGAGTCGGTGAAGGCTGCATCCGACGTCTATGCCCCCGTCTCCGGCGAGGTGGTGGAGGTGAACGAGACGCTCGCCGACAACCCCGGCGCGGTGAACGAGGATCCGGAAGGCGCGGCCTGGTTCTTCAAGGTGAAGCTCTCCAACCCGGAGGAGCTGAACGAATTGATGGACGCCGCCGCCTACGAATCCTTCGTGCAGGAAGAGGGCTGAGCCACGAAGCCTGCCTTCCCCGTCATCCCCGCGCCCCGGCGTCAGCAAGTGATTGCCGTGGCCGCTGAAGACGCAAAGGCAGCAGAAGCAGCAGAAGAAACGCACTCACACGTTGCGGAGTCATGACCATGTCCAGGCGCCCGTCGCTGAAGGAGTTGCAGCCCAACGCCAACTTCATCCCCCGCCACATCGGCCCGCGCGGGCAGGAGGTGGAGGAGATGCTGCGCGAGGTGGGGGCGGACAGCCTCGATGACCTCATCGACAAGGTCATCCCGCCGCAGATCCGCACCGAGCGTGCCTTCTGCCTGCCCACCGGCATCTCCGAGCGCAACTGCATCTCCGACCTCATGGGCATGGCCCGGCGCAACCGGGTGATGGTGTCCATGATCGGGCAGGGCTATCACGGCACCATCATGCCCAAGGTCATCCAGCGCCGGGTGCTGGAGAACCCCGGCTGGTATACCGCCTACACGCCGTATCAGGCCGAGGTGAGCCAGGGCCGGCTGGAGGCGCTGCTCACCTTTCAGCACATGATATCCGACCTCACGGGGCTGGAAGTGGCCAATGCCTCGCTGCTGGACGAGGCCACCGCGGCTGCCGAGGCCATGACCATGGCCCACCGCGTAACGCGGGGCAAGCGCGGCAACGTCTTCTTCGTCGATGAACAGGTGCTGCCGCAGACGCTGGCGGTGGTGAAGACGCGGGCGGAGCACTTCGGCTTCGAGGTGAAGGTGGGCGATCCCTTCACCGAGCTGCAGCCGGAAGAGGTCTTTGCCGCCCTGTTCCAGTATCCGGCAGACAACGGGGAGGTGCGCGACTTCACGCCGTTGTGCGATGCGCTGAGGCAGGCCGGCGGCCTGTCCATCATCGCCGCCGACATCCTCTCGCTGGTGCTGCTGAAGTCCCCCGGCGCGATGGGCGCGGATATTGCCATCGGCTCGGCCCAGCGCTTCGGCGTGCCCATGGGCTATGGCGGGCCGCATGCCGCCTGGTTCGCCACCCGCGCCGATCACGTGCGGCAGATGCCCGGGCGCATCATCGGCGTCTCGCGCGATGCCGAAGGCAGGCTGGCCCTGCGCATGGCCCTGCAGACGCGCGAGCAGCACATCCGCCGCGAGAAGGCCACGTCCAACATCTGCACCGCGCAGGTGCTGCTGGCCAACCTCGCCGCCTTCTACGCCGTTTATCACGGCCCTGAGAAGCTGAAGCAGATCGCCACCCGCGTGAACCGCTATGCCGCCATCATCGCCACGGCGCTGTCCGAGTTCGGCTTCGAGATCGTCAACGACACCTTCTTCGACACCATCACGGTGAAGACACCGGGCCGCGCCCAGTGGTTCGCCGCCCGCGCGCGCGAGCAGCGCATCAACATCCGCGTGGTGGATGCCGACCACGTGGCCATTGCCACCGACGAGACCACCCGCCGCTCCGAGGTGGTGCGGCTCATCCGCGTGTTCTTCCCGCACGCGCCGAACCGCGTGGAGTGGCTTTACGAGGTGGACGAGCGCGCCCGCGAGGGCATCCCGGCGGCCATGTGGCGCATGGATGAGATCCTCACCCATCCCGTCTTCAACAGCTACCATTCCGAGACGGAAATGATGCGCTACCTGCGCCGCCTGCAGGCGAAGGACATCGCGCTGGATCGCTCCATGATCCCGCTCGGCTCCTGCACCATGAAGCTGAACGCCGCCACCGAGATGCAGGCCTTGAGCTGGCGCGAGTTCGCCCACATCCACCCCTTCGCCCCGCTGGAGCAGGCGCAGGGCTATCAGCAGCTCATCGAGGAGCTGGAGCACTACCTGTGCACGCTCACCGGCTTCGATGCCTTCAGCTTCCAGCCCAATGCCGGCAGCCAGGGCGAATACGCGGGGCTGCTCACCATCAAGCGCTATCACGCCGAGCGCGGCGAGGGCCAGCGCAACATCTGCCTCATCCCCACCTCCGCGCACGGCACCAACCCGGCCTCCGCCGTCATGGCCGGCATGAAGGTGGTGGCGGTGCAGTGCGACGAGGACGGCAACATCGACATGGCCGACCTGAAGGCCAAGGCGGAGAAGCACGCCGA